>JANJUA010000361.1 GCA_024710825.1 Solirubrobacteraceae bacterium | reverse complement strand
GCCCGCGCGCCGGGCGGGCCACGGCATGGCGATTCGCTCCCTCCACGCCGACGGCGTGGTTCTGCTGCGCGACGCCGACGGCCCGATCGCGGTCGCCGAGCCGCGTGAGGGCGGTCTGCTCAAGCCCGTCGTAGGCTTCCGGGCCGCATGAAGATCACCCGGCTCTCCGATGTCGAGCGCCGGCCGCGGCGTGTCGCGGTCGGCACGTTCGACGGCGTCCACCTCGGCCACCGCGAGGTCATCGACGGCTCGGACACCGTCCTGACCTTCGACCCGCACCCGGTCTCGGTGGTCGCGCCCGGCCACGAGCCCCCGCTGCTGACCCCGCTGGAGCGCAAGGCGGAGCTGATCGCCGAGCTCGGGGTCGAGGAGGTCGTCGTGATCGCCTTCGACCGCGACTTCGCGCAGCGCTCGGCGCAGTCGTTCCTCGACGACGTGCTCGTCGGGGCGCTCGACGCGCGCCGCGTCAGCGTGGGCGAGAACTTCCGCTTCGGCCACAAGGCCAAGGGCGACCCGGACCTGCTGCGCAGCGACTCCCGTTTCGCCACGCACGTGGCGCCGCTGCTCGAGGTCGACGGCGAGGTCGTCTCGTCGAGCCACATCCGCGGCCTCGTGCTCGGAGGGGCCGTCGAGTACGCCGACCGGCTGCTCGGACGGCCGTTCCGCCACAGCGGCGAGGTCGTCCACGGCGACAAGCGCGGCCGCGAGCTCGGCTTCCCCACCGCGAACGTGGTGCCTCAGGACGGCTACGTCCTGCCGGGCCACGGCGTCTACGCCTGCCTGGCCAACGGCCATCCGGCCGCGGTCAACGTCGGGGTGCGGCCGATGTTCGAGACCGGTCGCGGTGAGCTGATCGAGGCCTATCTGATCGACTGGGACGGCGATCTGTACGGCCGCGTGCTCCACGTCGACTTCCTCAAGCGGCTGCGCGGGGAGCGCCGTTTCCCGTCCGTCGAGGCCCTCGTCGAGCAGATGTCGCGCGACGTGGACGCAGCAGTTGCTACCGTAACCGGCCGCACATGACGCTGACTCTTCAACGAACCTCAGAGATCGTCGCCCAGTTCGGGGCCAACGAGAACGACACCGGCAACACGCGTGTCCAGATCGCGCTGCTTACCGCGCGCATCAACGATCTCACCGAGCATCTCCGCTCGCACAAGAAGGACCACCACTCCCGCCGGGGGCTGCTCCAGCTCGTCGGCCAGCGCCGTCGGCTGCTGACCTACCTCCAGAAGAAGGACCTCGACGGGTACCGCGAGCTCATCCGTGAGCTCGGCCTGCGCCGGTGAGGCCGGGCGCCCCCGCGCCCAAGCTCTCGCTGGCGACGGAGGACGGCGGGACCTTCACGCAGGAGGACCTGCGCGGCCGGACGACGGTCCTCGTCTTCTACCCGTTCGCGTTCTCGCCCGTCTGCACCGACCAGCTCCAGGTCTACGAGGAGATCCTCCCGGACCTCGAGCGGCGCGGGGCGAGGATGTACGCCGTCTCGACGGACGCGACCTGGTCGCAGGCCGCGTTCAAGCGGCAGCTCGGCATCTCGATCCCGCAGCTCTCGGACTTCGAGCCCAAGGGCGCCGCCTCGCGCGCGCTGGGCGCCTACTTCGAGCCGGGCGGCATGACCAACCGCGCCATCGTGATCTTCGACGACGACGCCAAGCTGCTCTGGCACCACGTCGCCGACTCGCCCGGCGACCTGCCGGGCGCGAACCTCATCCTCGCGGCGCTCGACGGCTGAGGCCTCAGTCGCCCAGCCGTGCCCGGCTGGCCGTCGCCGACCCGTCGCCCGGGTTGATCTGCACCAGGTCGACGGCCACGGGCAGGAACGGGTTCTCGCGGACGGTCACGACGGCCAGGCCGAGATTCTGCCCCTCGCCGAGGTTGCCGGTCCCGCCGGCTCCGAGCGTCCCGCCGTTGACCGTCGTGACGCCCTCGGCGGCCTCGACGTCCTGCTGGTGCGTGTGGCCCTCGACGACGAGCAGCGGCGTCTCCGTGCCGCGGGCGCGCAGCGACGAGAGCGCCGGGGCCGCGAGCGCCGGCTCGTGGACCATCACGACGTCGACCTTGCCGATGAGCCCGGTCAGCCACGCGGCGAAGCGGGCCTGTTGGGCGGTCGTCACCTCGGCGCCGCGATCGCGGAAGCCGTCGGCCGCCCTGCGCTCGTTCGGGCTCGAGTAGCCGGCCACGCGCAGGTGGCCGACCTTGACGACGACTTCGCCATAGGAGCCGTCGGGCTCGAGGCGGCCGAACTGCGTGAGCACGATCGCCCCGCGCGCGGCGAGGCTGCGCATGAGCGTGTCGGAGTCGTGGTTGCCGGACGTGACGACGAACGGGTCGCCCGTCGAGACGACGTCGCGCAGCACCGCGGACTCCAGGGGCGTGCCGCTGTCGGTCAGATCCCCGGCGAACAGGACCGGCCCGCCGTCGGCCGCGCGCGCCAGCGCCTGGAGGGCGAGGACGTTGTTGTGCAGGTCGGAGGCGACGGTGAGGCGCGGCAGCCCCGCGAGGGTCGAGCGGCGGCCCGGCTCGAGCAGGCGGGCGAGCCCGACGAGCTGCTCGTCGACGGCCTCGCCGAGGTTCGTGGACGAGCGGGTGGCGTCCTGGATCGCCTTGAGCGCGACCGGGATGTCCGGGCCGTGGGCGTAGTACTCCGGCTGGTCGAGATCGCCGCGCGGGGCGAGCAGGAACGCGACGGCGAGCGCCCAGGCGAGCGCGGGGGGCGCCGCCCACGCGAGCGTCCGGACGGGGGCGCGCAGGATCAGCACCATCAGCGCGGCGCCGAGCACCGCCGCGCCCGCGGTGACGAGCACGAGCAGCAGCAGGTAGGAGGCGATCGCGTCGCGCGCCTCGTGGCGCACCTCGGCGATCGCGTCGGGCGAGCCGGTCGCGACCGTCGTCGCGGTGACGCGGTCGATGGCGCGCACCTCGACGTGCAGGCGCGCCGGAAGCCGCACCCCGGGGAACCGCACGCCCCAGTCGACGACCGGAACGTAGACGTCCAGGGACCCCGAGTGGAACGGCTGCACGCTGAGCTGCACCCGGCCCACGGACAGCTCGCGCTCCACGTTGAAGAGCGAAAGGGCCAGCAGACCGGCCATGAGGCCGGCGACGACGACGGCGAGGAGTCGCGGCACGCCGCCTTAGGTAAGCATGTGCGGCGTGAGCGACCTCCGGTCCGACGATCACGTGCGCGGCCCCGAGGGCGCGGAGCTGGTCGTCGTCTACGCCGACTTCACCTGCCCTCACTGCGCTCTGGCCCACGCCCGGCTGCTCGAGCGCGAGGGCGAGATCCGGCGCGTGTTCCGCCACATGGCGCTCAAGGCCAAGCACCCGAGGGCCGTCCCCGCGGCCCAGGCGGCGGAGGCGGCGGCGCTCCAGGGCGCGTTCTGGCCCTTCCACGACGCGCTCTACGACGACCCGGGGCGCATCGAGGACCCGCACCTCTGGGCGCTCGCCGAGCGCCTCGGGCTGGACGTGGACCGCTTCGACGCCGACCGGCGCACCGAGGCCGTCGCCGCGCGCGTCGCCCGCGACACCCGCGAGGCGGTGCTGGCCGGCGCGATGACGACTCCGACGTTCTTCCGGGACGGGCGCCCCACTACAATCATCCCGTTCGCAACGAGCGAGACGAAGCAAAGAAGCGGCCCGCTACCGAACGCGGGCCAGAGAGGCAGAACCTATGAGCAGTGACGCCGTCCACACCGTCGGTGTGGACATCGCCGGGACCGAGATCTCGTTCGAGACCGGCAAGCTGGCCAAGCAGGCCTCCGGCGCCGTCGTCGTCCGCCAGGGCGACACCGTGGTGCTCTCCACCGCGACCGCGGGCAACATCCGCGACGTCGACTTCCTCCCGCTGACGGTGGACGTCGAGGAGCGCATGTACGCCGCGGGCAAGATCCCCGGCTCCTTCTTCAAGCGCGAGGGCCGCGCGGGCGAGAAGGGCACGCTGACCGCGCGCATGATCGATCGCCCGATCCGCCCGCTGTTCCCGAAGGGCTGGCGCTACGAGACGCAGCTCGTGACGATCCCGCTGTCGATCGACCACGTGCACCCCTACGACATCCTGGCGATGAACGGCGCCTCCGCCGCGCTGATGATCTCCGACATCCCGCTGCCGTTCCCGGTCGGCGCGGTGCGGATCGGGAAGGTCGACGGCAACTTCGTCGTCAACCCGGACGAGGCGGACCTCCTCGACAACACCGACCTCGACCTCATCGTGTCGGGCTCCGAGGAGGCCATCCTGATGGTCGAGGCGGGCGCCAACGAGGTGCCCGAGGCCGAGATCCTCGACGCGCTCGACATCGCGCACTCCGCCATCAAGAAGATCTGCGCCGCGCAGCGCGAGCTCGCGGAGAAGGCCGGCAAGCGCAAGCGCGAGTTCGCCGCCCCGCAGATCGACGAGGGCCTGCTCCAGGCGGTCAAGGACTCGCACTTCGCCGCGCTGGACGCCGCGACGCAGGTCGAGGACAAGCTGGAGCGCCAGGACGCGACGAAGAAGGTCGAGGAGGAGGTCCTGGCGGCTCACTCCGGCGACCCCGCGTGGGAGGGCTACGCCGAGCAGCGCTCGCGCGTGCAGGCCGCGTTCGACAAGCTCGAGAAGCAGATCGTGCGCGAGCGCATCGCGGTCCACAAGAAGCGCCCGGACGGCCGTGGCGAGAGGGAGATCCGCCAGATCTCCGTCGAGGCCGGCGTGCTGCCGCGCACCCACGGCTCGGGGCTCTTCACCCGCGGCCAGACGCAGGTCCTCAGCATCGCCGCGCTCGGCACGCTGAAGGAGGAGATGCGCCTCGACACCCTCGGGCTCGAGACCAAGAAGTACTACTGGCACCACTACAACTTCCCGCCGTTCTCGGTCGGGGAGGCGGGCCGCCTGGGCGGCCCCAAGCGCCGTGACATCGGCCACGGGGCGCTCGCCGAGCGCGCGCTGGTGCCGATGGTCCCGTCGATCGAGGACTTCCCGTACACGGTGCGGGTCGTCTCCGAGACGCTCGAGTCCAACGGCTCGTCGTCGATGGCCTCGGTGTGCGGCTCCACGCTCGCGCTCCTCGACGCCGGCGTGCCGCTCAAGCGGCCCGTCGCCGGCATCGCCATGGGCCTCATCAAGGAGGGCGACGACTACGTCGTGCTCACCGACATCGCCGGCGTCGAGGACCACCTCGGCGACATGGACTTCAAGGTCGCCGGCACGGACCGCGGGATCACCGCGCTCCAGATGGACATCAAGATCACGGGCGTCACGTTCGACATCCTCCGCGACGCGCTGGCCCAGGCGCGCGAGGCGCGGATGACGATCCTCGGCAAGATGGCCGACGTCATCGGCGAGCCGCGCGCGGAGCTGTCGCTCTACGCGCCGCGCATCCAGACGATCCAGATCGACCCGTCGCAGATCGGCATGATCATCGGCAAGGGCGGCGAGACGATCCGCGGTCTCCAGGACGAGTTCGAGTCGCAGATCGACATCAACGACGACGGCCAGGTGCTGATCTACTCGGCCAACGGCGAGCTCGGCCAGGCTCTGCTCGACCGGATCACCGGCATGACCAAGGAGGTCGAGGTCGGTGACGAGTTCGACGGCAAGGTGGTCAAGACGACGACCTTCGGCGCGTTCGTCGAGCTGACGAAGGGCACCGACGGCCTGCTGCACATCTCGAACGTCAAGCCGGGCGAGCGCGTCGACACCGTCGAGGATGTGCTGAACCGCGGCGACGAGATCAAGGTGCGCGTGGTCGAGGTCGACCGCGAGCGCGGCCGCATCGGCCTGCGCCTCTCGGCGGACCCGGACGTCGCC
>JANJUA010000352.1 GCA_024710825.1 Solirubrobacteraceae bacterium | reverse complement strand
GTGATCGTCGCGACGTGGCTGTTCGCCGGGGCGGCCGCCGGCCTCGCCGGCGTGCTCTTCGCCGCCACGACGAACGTCAAGCCCGAGCTCGGCTTCGAGCTGCTGCTGCCGATCTTCGCGGCCGTCGTCCTCGGCGGCGTGGGCCACGCCTTCGGCGCGCTCGTCGCCGGGCTGCTGCTCGGGGTGGCCACCGAGTGGTCGACGCTGGTCATACCGTCGCAGTGGAAGCTCAGCGTCGGCTTCGTGATCCTGATCGTCGTCCTGATCGTGCGTCCGCAGGGCATCTTCGGCCAGGGGCGCCCGGCATGACCTCGTCCTTCGCGCTCGCGCTCGGCGGGCTGACGGAGGTCGGCTTCTGGTCGGGCGTCGGCGTGCTCGCCGGCATCTACACGCTGCTCGCGCTCGGCCTGCAGATCAACGTCGGCTTCACCGGCATCCTCAACTTCGGCCAGGCCGGCTTCATGGCGATCGGGGCCTACGCGATGGCGATCCTCGTCATCGACTTCGACGTGCCGTTCCTCTTGGCCGTGCTTGGCGCGATCGGCGTCGCCGTCGCGTTCGCGATGGTCGTCGGGATGTCGTCGCTGCGGCTGCGCGCCGACTACTTCTCGATCGCGACGCTCGCGGCCGCGGAGGCGGTGCGCATGTTCGCCCAGAACGCGCAGGGCGTGACCGGCGGCAACCAGGGCCTGTACGGCTTCGACGTCGCCTGGGCCGACGCATCGCGGCAGATCGAGGAGTGGCTCAGCGCGATCGGCGTCGGCGACGCGAACGGGCTGCTGCCGCTGCTGCTCGTCGTGTGGCTCGTCGCCCTGCTGGCCATAGTCGCGCTGCGGTTCCTGCAGCGCTCGCCGTGGGGCAGGGTGCTGCGGGCGATCCGCGAGGACGAGGACGCGGCCCGCTCGCTGGGCAAGAACGCCCTGCGCTTCCGCCTCCAGTCGCTGGCCATCGCGGCGACGCTCGGCGCGCTGTCGGGCGTCTTCCTCGCGCTCAACCTCAGCTTCGTCAACCCGCAGGCGTTCGAGCCGCAGGCCAGCTTCATCGGCTTTGCGGTCCTCATCCTGGGCGGGTTGGCCAGCTACGGGGGCGTGGCGTTCGGCGCGCTCATCACGTGGACCCTGCTGGAGGCGACGCGGTTCGTCGACCTCCCGCTTTCCGACACGCAGATCGCGTCCCTGCGCTTCGTCCTCGTCGGGCTGCTGCTCATCGGGCTCATGGCGTTCCGACCGCAGGGGGTCTTCGGGAAGCGACAGGAGATGGTGCTCGGTGACTGACGCGAGCCGCTCGATGCTGGAAGTGCGCGACGTCACCTGCTCGTTCGGCGGGCTGCGCGCGGTGGACGGGGCGACCCTGACCGTCGAGGAGGGCTCGATCACAGCGCTGATCGGGCCCAACGGGGCGGGCAAGACGACGCTCTTCAACGTGGTCACCGGCTTCTGCCCCTGCCAGCGCGGGTCGGTGCGCCTGTCCGGCCGGGAGATCGCCCGCTGGGCGCCCCATCGGATCGCCCGCCTGGGGATGGTGCGGACGTTCCAGCTGACGAAGGCGCTGTCGGCGATGCCGGTGATCGACAACATGCTGCTCGCGGCCGCCGACCAGCCCGGCGAGCGCCTGGTCAACGTGGTGCTGCGCCCACGGGCGGTCCGAGCCCGCGAGCGCGAGGCGCGCGAGCAGGCGCGCGAGCTGCTGGCGGCGTTCCGCCTCGAGCGCCACGCCGACGAGTACGCCGGCACGCTGTCGGGCGGCCAGCGCAAGCTGCTCGAGCTGGCGCGTGCGCTCATGGCGCGGCCGCGGCTGCTGCTGCTCGACGAGCCGCTGGCCGGCGTGAACCCGTCGCTGGGCCGCGAGCTGCTGCGGCACATGCAGCGGCTGCGCGCGGAGGACGGGATCACGTTCCTGTTCATCGAGCACGACATGGAGGCGGTGATGAACCACTCCGACCGCGTGGTCGTCATGGCCGAGGGCCGCGTCATCCTCAGCGGCTCGCCGCGCGCGGTCGCCGCCGATGAACGCGTCATCGACGCCTACCTGGGCGGCAAGCACGTCCCGCTGGAGGAGATCGTGTGAGCGCGCTGCTGGAGACCGACGGGGTCGTCGCGGGCTATGTGCCCGACGTGCCGATCCTCAACGGCGTCTCGATCCATGCCGAGGCCGGCGAGATCGTCACGATCGTCGGGCCCAACGGCGCCGGGAAGTCGACGCTCGTCAAGACCATCTTCGGGCTGCTCCGGCCGCACCGCGGCTCGGTCCGGCTCGATGGCGCCGAGCTGGCCGGCCGACGGCCGCACGAGATCGCGCGGTGCGGGCTCGGCTACGTGCCGCAGCGCGACAACGTCTTCGCCAACCTGACGGTGCGCGAGAACCTCGAGCTCGGCTCGTTCGACCGCCGCGCGACCGCGGAGCTGATCGAGCGCATGTACGAGCTCTTCCCGCGCCTCGGCGAGCGGCCGCGCCAGCGCGCCGGCAGCATGAGCGGCGGCGAGCGGCAGATGGTGGCGATGGCGCGGGCCCTGATGCCCGAGCCGCGGATCCTGCTCGTCGACGAGCCGTCGGCGGGCCTGTCGCCCGCGTTCGTCGACGTCATCTTCGGCAAGCTGCGCGAGATCAACGAGCGCGGCGTGACGATCGTCATGGTCGAGCAGAACGCTCGCCGCGCGCTCGCGATGTCCCATCGCGGCTACGTGCTCGACCTCGGTGTCAACCGCTTCACGGGAACCGGCCATGAGCTGCTCGACGACCCCAGGGTCGCCGAGCTGTACCTCGGCGGCACGGCGCGCGTCGACGCGCCCGCCGCCATCAGCGAGAAGTGACGACCAAGGAGAGGGAGAGATGCGCATGAGGAGATCAACGGTGGTCGGTGCGCTCGCCGCGGCGACGCTGGCGCTCGCCGCCGGCGCGTGCGGGTCCGACGACGACGGCTCGACCGGCGGCGGCTCGGCGGGGGAGGGCGGGGCGGCGCAGCTCGACCTCACCGTCGGCGCGCTGCTGCCGCTCACGGGCGAGTCCTCGCAGTGGGGCGGGCCGTGGCGCAAGGCCACGGAGCTCGCCGGCCGGCAGATCGAGGCGGCGATCGAGGAGGCGGGGTCCGACCACTCGGTCGAGATCCTCGCCGTCGACTCCCAGCAGCTGCCTCAGGACGCGCTGCAGGCCGCGCGCCAGGCCGTGTCGCAGGGCGCGACCTGCCTGTCGGGTCCGTCGGCGTCGTCGGCCGCGATCCCGGTGGCCAACTCGCTCGCGCTTCGCGAAGGGATCCTGCAGATCACGACCGCGACCAGCGATCAGATCACCGGCCTCGACGACCCCGACGGGCTCGTCAACCGCACCGATCCGCCGGACTCCTTCCAGGGTCCGACCCTGGCCAACGTCATCGAGAAGGCGCTGGGCGGCGCCGACGGCAAGGTCGTCAACATAGGCGCCCGCAACGACGCGTACGGCACCGGCCTGGCGGACACGTTCGC
>JANJUA010000326.1 GCA_024710825.1 Solirubrobacteraceae bacterium | reverse complement strand
GCCCCCGTGCGCCCCCTGCCATCACCCCGCCGGCGACGCGGGGATGTCGTACACGTGCCGGGGCGTCAGGAGGGAGGTGACGGCCTTGCCCAGGACGGTGCTCGTCGCCCGGCCCTTGGACGGGATGTCGGTGTTCGTCAGGACCACGACGGTGGCCTTGCTCGCCGGACGGTGGATGACGACGGTCTGGTAGCCGGGCAGCGAGCCGTTGTGGCCCTTCCAGCCGGCCACGCTGAACATGCCGATCCCGTAGGTGCTCGGGGCGCCCGGACGCTCCCTGACCGAGGCCAGGCGCACGCGCTGGAGGGAGCGCGGCAGCAGCTTGCGGCCCGTGACCAGGTGCTCGGCCCAGATCCGCAGGTCGTGGACGGTCGAGGTCATAGCGCCCGCGGCCCAGCCCCACGACGGGTTCCAGTCGGTCGCGTCGGCGCGCTGGCCGTCGGCGGTCTGCTCCGTGTATCCGTGCGCGTGCGGTGAGGCGAACGCGCTGTCGGTCGGGAACGCCGTGTCGCGCATCCCCAGCGGCTTCAGGATGTGCTCCTCGACGTAGGCCGGCAGCGACTGCCCCGAGACCTGCTCGATCACGAGGCCGAGGAGGACCGTGTTCGTGTTCGAGTAGTCGAAGCCCTCGCCCGGCGGGAACAGCGCCGGCTCGCCGGCCACGTAGGCCAGGAGCTGCTGCGGGGTGAACGAGCGCAGCGGGTCGCTCGTGAGGTCGTGGAAGAACGGCTCGACCTGGGTGTAGCTCGGGATGCCGCTCGTCATCGAGGCGAGCTCGCGCAGCGTGGCCGTGTCGCCGTTGACGACCCCCGGCACGTACCTGCCGATCGGGTCGTCCAGCCCCAGCTTGCCCTGGGCGGCCAACTGCAGCAGCGCGGTCACCGTGAACGTCTTGGTCTCGCTGCCGATCCGCATGTGGAGGTTCGTCGTCATCCGCCGCTTCGTGGCGGTGTCGCGCACGCCGAACGCGCGCACGTACGGCTTCTCCCCCTTCTGCCACACCCCGACGATCGCCCCGGGGGCGGCGGCGTCCTTCATCGCCGCGCGGACCGCCTTCGTCAGCGCCCTGTCGCGCTCCGGCGCCGCGGCGGACGCGGACGTGGCGAGCCCGGTGGTCGCGACCAACGCCGCCAACGCGACACCGAGGACCCTGTGCTTCCTTACGAACATCGCCGCTCCCATAGCCGAGGTGCGCGGAGCGTATGCGCGGCGCCGGCCGCGCGCAGTGGACCTAGCTCCCCTCCCAGCGATCAGCTAGCCGCACCGCGACGAAGCTCTCCGTCGAGCCGCTGCGCAACACTCGCCCAACCGCCGCATTGGGGGCCACCGAATCGCCGATCGCCCCCCTCGCCGGACTCAGTGAGCCTCGCGACCGGCGCTTGACCGTGCGCTGCGAAATATGTTATGACATGCGGGTAGCCGGACTTAGCTCCCGTGCCCCCTTCGCCCGCCCAGGCCGGTGTCGTCGGGCACCACGAGCCTCCGGGGTCGATACAGAAGGAGACGCCCTCGCGGCCATGACTGTCTGGAGAGTTGGAGCGGTCAGCGACTTCGACGAGGTCGACCGGCTGTTTGTTGACGTGGCGGGCACAGAGGTAGCCGTCTTCCGGGTGCAGGACCGGTACTACGCATACGCCAACAAGTGTCCGCACATGGGCGGTCCGGTCTGCCAGGGACGGATCGTGCCGAAGGTCGAGGTCCTGTTCGACGAGAACGGCGCGGTCACCGGCGAGCGGTTCTCCAGGACGGACACCCACATCGTCTGCCCTTGGCATGGGGCCGAGTACGACATCACGACAGGCATCGACTCGATCGACAAGCGACAGCGACTCATCGCGTACGAGGTGCAGCGACAGGGAGACGAGGTTTACGTTGTCGACAAGACGCACGCTGCAAAGTGATCTGGCAGCCCAGGTCGACGTCGTCGGTGACCTGGTCGAGCGACACCGGGCTCGCGGCGGAACAGCGCCACTCGATCCCAAGCTGATCCAAGAGCTCTTCCTGCTGGCCGTCTGGTCATACGGCGCTAACTATCAGGACGGAATTCGAGAGCCGCCCCTGCCGGCAGACGCCGATGTGTCACCGACCGACGTGATCGCCAGCGCGTCGGCGCTTCTCAAGTTCGGTGACATCGAGGCCTTCGAGCTCACGCTCTGGGAGGCCTGGAGCGGTCGACAGGACAGGTCGGCCGCCCAGGCGACAAAGACCGACGAAGGACGGGACCAATGACGCAACAGCGAGCCGGAGCACCGGGCGAGGGCCCGTTCGGCGAGATACCGGACGCGGCGCGCCTACAGCTCAGCACCGGCTTCGACCTGGATCAAGACGACATCCTCAGGCGCGCTGCCGAGCAAGCCGAAGAGCGCGGCTTGGATGACGTCTTCATCGTCGATGCGGACTTCCACCAGCTTGAGCCCGGCTTCTGGGCCGAGATGATCGACTACATCGACGACGAGGTCGTCAAGCACTTCTACAACCACGACACGAGTGGGTACGGCGGCGTGTGGTTGCCGGGCGTGCCGCAGGCGGCCGGCCTCCAGGAGGTCAGTGGTCGAGTGCGGGTGACCCCCGCATGGTTCGAGGCCGGACACGGCGATTCAAGCGTGCCGCGCGACGTATGGCGCATCCGCGAGTCCATCGACCACATGAAGACGGACTACGTGTGTCTGTTCCCGACGATGCTGCTGGTGCTCGGCAACTCCACGGGCAGCTCGCTGGTCGCCGAGCTCGAGAAGCACCTCGCGTTCGCCTACGTACGGTGGATGATCGATCGCGTCCTTCCCGAGGAGCCACGCATCCTCACCATGCCCTACCTGCCGTTCAGCGATCCGGACGCATGCGTGCAGATGGTCGAGGAATTCGGCGACCACCCGAGCATCGTCGGCTTCCTGGTCACGAGCGCACGGTACGAGCCCGTGCACAGCAAGTCGTACCTGCCGCTCTACGAGGCGCTCGAGAAGCGCCGACTGCCGCTGGCCTTCCACGCAGCCTTCTCCTTCCACGAGGGCTACTCCCAGGTGTTCAACCGGTTCTCCGCCATACACGGGATCGGGATGCCGCTCTACAACATCGTCCAAGCGACCAACTG
>JANJUA010000318.1 GCA_024710825.1 Solirubrobacteraceae bacterium | reverse complement strand
CTCGCGCGCGCTCGCTCCACGGCTGCGCCCGCGCGAGCGCCTCGGCCTCCGCCTCGGGGTCGCCGAGGTCCCGGGCGCGCTGGGCCAGGTCGGCCTCGACCGCGAGCGCCGCGGCGGCGAGCCGCGCGACGCGCGCGTGGTCCTGCATGCGCGGGATCCGCGTCAGGCGCTCGTACGCCTCGTCGACGACCCCGCGCGCATCGTCCGGGAGGCCCTGGCGCCGGAGCGCCTCCGACAGCAGGGCGGCGATCGGCGCGTGCCACTGCGGGTCGGTCGCGGCGGAGGCGAACGCTCGCGCGCGCTCGAGCATCGTCCGCGCCTCGTCGTGGTCGCCCACCGACAGCGCGAGGTCGGCCGAGACGAGATCGAAGTACACCGCCGTCGTCCCGACGTAGCGCGGCGCCCGGTCGCGCTGCACCCGCTCCGCGGTCTGCGCCCAGTCGCCCGCGGCCAGGGCGATCTCCGCCGCCTGGAGGCTCAGCCACTGGTCGCGGCGCCCGCGCGCCTCGAGCTGCGCGAGACCGTCCGTGACGACGAGCAGGCCCTCCTGCGCGCGCCCGGCGACGAGCAGCATGTCGCCGAGGTTGATGTAGCCGCGCGCGAGGCCGTGGTCGGGGCTCTCCAGGCACATGGCGATCGACGCCTCCAGCGACGCGCGCCCGCGCTCGAAGTCCCCGAGCCCCGCGAGCGCGACGCCGAGGGAGTTCAGCGCGTGCGCCTCGGCGCCGGGCGAGCCCGACGAGCGCGCCTCGTCGAGCGCGCGCTCGAGCCAGTGCACCGCATCGGTGTAGGCGCCGGTGAGCATCAGCGCCGAGCCCTTCTGCGCCAGCAGCTGCGCCCGTTCGTCGCTCGGCCGCGGCGCGCCCGACAGCAGCTCGAGCCCTCGCTCGTATGCGGCGAACGCTGCGGCGGAGCGGCCGAGCTGCCACTCATACCTGCCGAGCCGCCGGTGCAGCCGGGCGGCCCGCGCCGGCTCGCGGCGCTCGTCGAGCTCGGCGAGCGCCGCCCGCGCCGCATGGACCGCCCGCTCGTCGTCGCCGAGGCCGTCGCAGGCGACGGCGAGGCGCTCGAGCAGCTCGGGGTGGTCGTGGCCCGCGCGCGCCTCGGCGTCGGCGACGCGCGGCCAGAGCGCGAGCGCCCGCTCGAGCTGCGCGGCCTCCTCCGCCTGGGCGTGCACCCGCTCGGCCGCGGTGGCGGCGCGCACCGACGCGCCGAGCGCCTCGGGCTGCTCGCCCGCGACGACGTGGTGGTGGGCGATCGCTGTGACGGTGTCGAGATCGGCGTCGCCGCCCTCGACCAGCCGCCGCTCGAGCGCGGCCGCGAGCTGACGGTGCAGCTCGACGGCCTCCCCCGGCAGCAGCTCGTCGTGGATCGCCTCGCGCAGCAGGGCGTGGCGGAACGCGTAGCGGCCGTCGCCGTCCTCGACGAGGACGTGATGCGCGAGCGCCTCCCGCAGCGCGGCGCGCAGCGCCGCGCGATCCAGTCCGCCGACCTCCTCCAGCAGCGCGTCGTCGGCACGAGCCGCGGCCGCGACGGCTCGCAGCAGCTCCTGCGTCGGCTCGGCGAGCGCCTCCACCCGCAGGGTCAGCGCGTCGCGCAGCGTCGGCGGGAGCTCGGCGCGACCGTCGAGCCCTGCCGCCAGCAGCTCCTCGGCGAAGAGCGGGTTGCCCTCGCAGCGGGCATACAGGCGGTCGGCGAGGCCCGGATCGGGGTCGCTGCCGAGGATGTCGGCGATCTGGGCGGCGATCTCGGCGCGGGTCAGCCGGCCGACCTCGACGAGCAGCGTCCGATCGAGGCGCTCGAGCACCGGCAGCAGCGCGCGCAGCGGATGGCGGCGATGGAGCTCGTCCGTGCGATAGGTCGCGACGACGAGGACGCGCTCCCCGCACAGGTTGCGGGCCAGGAAGGCGAGGAAGTCACGCGTCGAGCGGTCGGCCCAGTGGATGTCCTCGAGGACCAGGACGAGCGGGGCCTCCTCTCCGAGGCGGTCGAAAGCGGTGAGCAGCAGCTCGAAGAAGCGGCCCTGCGCGTGACCGTCGCCGCCGGGGCCGTCGAGCTCGGCCCGGACGTTCGCCAGCGCCTCCTCCCCGGCGCGCAGCAGCGGCCGCAGCGCTCCGATCAGCGGCGCGTAGGGCAGCTCGCCCTCGGCCAGCTCGACGCAATCGCCCGACAGCGCCCGCGCCCCGCGTCCGCGGGCGCGTGCCGCGAGCTCGTCCACGAGGCGCGTCTTGCCGATGCCCGACTCGCCCCCGACGAGCGCCAGCCCCGATCGGCCGCCCGCGGCGGTCTCGTAGGCCCGCAGGAGCCCATCGAGCTGCTCCTCCCTGCCGACGAGGCGGTGGCTGGAGACGCGCGTCGCCACGCGCCCAGCTTCCCACGTCGGAGCGCTCAGACGCGACGGCGCCGACGCGGCCGGCGAGCGGGCAGGCGGTGGCGGGGGTCGGCGGCGGCGCGGGCGGCCTCGTCCCGGCGCACCTCCACGACGTTGAGTGACAGCAGGCTGTGCATGCCCGTCATGCTGCGCCTGAGACGCGCCTCGCGCATCGGGCGATCGGAGGCGATTCGGCGCGCGGAGGCCTCAGCCGGGCCGCCTGACCCCTTACCCGCCCGCGAACAGCGCGTCGAGCCCCTCGACCACCTCCGCCGGGAGCGTGGTCGGCACGCCGTTGATGACCGGCTCGATGTTGAGCTCGAGCAGCGCCGCGAGCGTTCGCCCCATCAGGGCGGAGGCCCGGCGTCTGTCGGGCCCGCCGACCGGCGCCGTCGAGGCGACGAGCCACCGCAGGCGCGTGGACAGGACCTCGCGCACCTCGTCCTTGGCCTGGCGCTCCTCGAACGAGCCGAAGTCGGCGTGCATGATGAGACGCCACGACATCGCGTGGCCGCGGACGAGCGCGAGCAGATCGGCCAGGGCGCTTCCGACGGCCTCGCCGACCGTCGCTTCGCCCCCGTCGATCGGGACGGCGTCGATCACCTGTCGGCAGAGGCGCTCGAGCTCCCGGTTGACGAGGACGCCGAAGAGCCTCGCCTTCGTCGGGAAGATCAGCTCCAGGCTCGGTCGGTCGATTCCCGCCGCGGCGCCGACGGCTTCCAGCGTCGTGTTCTCGTAGCCACGCTGGGCGAACTGCGCCAGGGCCGCATCGAGAATGCGGTCGCTTCCTGCGGGATCGAAGCTCGTACCAGCCATGGGTTGCTCTTCGTCGGCCGAGGGCATACGATAAACGGCGGTGTTCACGGGGGACGCGCTAACAGCCGACGAACCGCCGAACCTGCGCCGCCATCTGCTCACGCAGCACGGCCGGATCCTCGACGCCATGGCAGAGGCGATCGCCGAGAACGGCTACGCCTCGACGGCCGTCGCCGACGTGCTCGATCACTGCGGTATGTCGCGGCGCACCTTCTACCGCCACTTCTCCAACAAGGAGGAGTGCTTCCTCGCCGCCTACGACTTCGCGGCCGGCCGCGTCGGGGACCGGGTGGCGTGGGAGTTCGTCAACGCCGGCCCCGACTGGCGCGGGCGAATCCGCCGGGCGTTCGAGATCTTCATGGCCTTCGTGGTGTCCGAGCCGGCGTTCGCCCGCCTGTGCCTCGTGGACATCCTGGCGGCCGGCCCTCGCGCGCTCGAGCGCCGCGACGCCGCCGCCCGACGCTTCACCGGATTCCTCGAGGAGGCGGCGGGTGCCGCGCCGGTCGACCACTACGTGCCGCCGGCGGTACCGGAGGCGATCGTCGGGGGGGTGCAATCCGTCATAACCTCCCGACTGCTCAACGGACGTGCACACGAGCTCCCACACCTCGTGGACGACCTGCTCTTCTGGGCCCTGGTGCCGTTTGTGGGCCATGACGAGAACACCTCTGTTTCCTGAGTCCGCGTAAGGTACGGCCGTGGCCGACGACGAGCCAAAGCGGATCCCCCAGAAGCTCCCGCGCGGGCGCCATGGCCTGCCGCGGCAGTTCGTCGTGCGGTCGCAGCGCGAGCGCAT
>JANJUA010000250.1 GCA_024710825.1 Solirubrobacteraceae bacterium | reverse complement strand
CCACGACCAGGTCCGGCGCGCCGACGCCGCCCCCCGCGCCGTGTCCGAGCACGAGCGCACCGCGCGGCGGCCCGTCGCCCGCCGCCGAGTGCAGGTGCACCGCCGCGAGCCCGTGCGGCGTGGCGACCTCCTCTCTCACGCCACGCCCGCCTGCGCCAGCCAGCGCCAGAGCTCGTCGTGGTCGACCACCGTCACGCCGAGCTTCTCGGCCTTTGCGGTCTTCGCCGCCCCCACGTTCGCCCCCGCCAGCAGGTAGTCGGTGCTCGACGACACCGAGGACGCGGCCGTGGCCGCCGCCTGCTCGACGAGGCGGGTGACGTCCGGCCGGCTCACCTTCGCGCCGCTGCGGGGGTCGGTGAACGCGCCGGTGATGACGACGGTCGCCCCCTTCAGGGGGGAGTCGGCGGCGGCCGCCGCGTCGACGGGGCGGTCCTCGTCGAGCACGTCGAGGGCGACACCGTGGCCGCGCAGGGCCTCGACGTCGGCGACCACCTCGGGCCGCGCGAAGAACGCCGCAACGCTCTCGGCCACCTTCGGGCCGATGTCGCGGATCGCCACCAGCTCCTCCGCGCTGGCCGCCATGATCTCCTCGATCCGCTCGTAGCCGGCCAGGCAAAGCCGCTTGGCCACGCCCTCGGAGGCCATCGGGATCGCCAGGCCGAACAGCGCCCGGCGCAGGCCGAGGCCCTTGGAGCGCTCGATCGAGTCGACCATGTTGCGGGCGCTGACCTCGCCCATCCGCTCGTAGCCGAGGAGCTGCTCGACGGTGAGAACGTAGAAGTCGCTGCGCCGCCGGAGCACCCCGTCGTCGGCGAGCTTCTCGATCCACACGTCGCCCACGCCCTCCATGTCGGCCGCGTGGCGCGACGCCCAGTGCATGAGCCGCCGCGTCGCCTGCGCCGGGCACTGCAGGTTCACGCACCAGCGCTCCTCCCCCGTGCCGCGGACCTCCAGCTCGGTGCCGCACGACGGGCAGCGCGTCGGCGGCTCGATCTCCAGCTCGCCGCCGTCGCGGTCCTCCGGGATCGAGCGGCCGGCGAAGGGGATCACGTCGCCGCGGCGCACCACGGCCACGGTGTCGCCGATCCGCAGGTCGCGCTCGCGGATCAGCCGGGGGTTGTGCAAGGTGATGTTCTCGACGGTCACCCCGCCGACGAACACCGGCTCCACCCGCGCCCGCGGCGCGATGCGGCCGATCTTGCCGACCTGCCACTCGATGTCGAGCAGCTTGGTCAGCCGCTCCTCCGGCGGGTACTTGAAGGCGATCGCCCCGCGCGGCTCGGCGCTGTTGAAGCCCGCGGCGTCGAACGCCGCCGGGTCGTGCAGGCGCACGACCGCGCCGTCGATGTCGTAGTCGAGGCCGTCGCGGCGCTCGCCGATCGCATGGATCGCGGCGATGACCCCGTCGACGTCGTCGGCCACCACCTGGGCGGCCGGCTCCACGCCGAGCTCCGCGGGATCCGCGGGCGCGCCGTCGCGGTCGGATCCGAACGCGAAGAACCGCAGCACGCGCCGTGCCGCCGCGGCCGCCTCCGGGTCCTTCTGCATGAGCGTCCCGGCGGCGCCGCTGCGCGGGTTGGTCAGCGGCTTGTCGGGGTGCGCCTCGTTGTAGGCCGCCCACACCGAGCGCAGCATCACCGCCTCGCCGCGGATCTCCACGCGGCCGGGCGCGTCGACGGTCGCCGGCAGGCCCGGGATCACCCAGCGGACCTTCTCGGTCACCAGCTCGCCGACGTCGCCCGTCCCGCGCGTGGCGACGTAGTCGAGCGCGCCGTCGCGGTAGACGACGCTCAGCGAGAGCCCGTCGAGCTTCTCGGAGACGCGGAACCGCTGCCCGGGGAAGCGGGCGCAGAAGGCGGCCACCTCCTCCTCGGAGGTCGCCTTCGCCAGCGAGAGCATCGGTCGCGCGTGGCGGATCGTCGGCCCGGTCAGCTCCTCGGGGGCGTTGACCCGGCCGAGCGGGCTGTCGGCCGGCTCGAGCTCGGGATGCTCGGCGACGAGCGCGGCGAGCTCGTCCTTGCGAGCGTCGTAGTCGGCGTCGGGCAGCGGGCTGTCGCCGGCGCCGTAGTAGGCGTCGTTGAGGCCCCGCACCTCGGCGGCCAGCTCGGCGATGCGCTCCCGGATCTCCCGCGTGCCCACCCGACCATGGTGACCGGAGCGCCGGGCGGATGTCGGACGGGGCCTGGCACTACCGTTCGAGCCCACAATGCTCGTCATCTTCCATCCTGACGCCACGACGGCCGAGATCGACGCCGTGGTCGCGCGGATCACCGCCACCGGGGCCGGCGCCCAGCGCGTCATCGGCGCCGAGCAGACCGTCGTCGGCGTCATCGAAGGGGACCGCGACCATCTCACGAGCCTCGAGCTGGACGCGGACGCCGGCGTCGAGCGGGTGGTCAAGGTCTCCTCGCCCTACAAGCTCGCCCACCGCAACCGGCACGGCGACGGCGCCTTCGCCGTCGACGTCGCGGGCGTCGCCTTCGGCGGGGTCGACGCCGACTTCCGGCTGATCCTCGGCCCGTGCGCCGTCGAGTCGCGCGAGCAGCTGCTCGAGGCGGCCCGGGCGTGCGCGGACGCGGGCGCCGACCTCCTCCGCGGCGGCGCGTTCAAGCCCCGGACCAGCCCGTACGCCTTCCAGGGCCTCGGCGTCGAGGGGCTGGAGCTGCTCGTCGAGGCGCGCGAGCTGACCGGGCTGCCGATCGTCACGGAGCTGACCGACCTGCGCGACATCGACGCGGTCGTCGAGCACGCCGACTGCGTCCAGGTCGGCGCCCGCAACATGCAGCACTTCCCGCTGCTCACCGAGCTCGGCCGCGCACGGCTGCCGGTGCTGCTCAAGCGCGGCATGGGCGCCTCAGTCGACGACCTCCTGCTCGCCGCCGAGTACATCCTCAGGGAGGGCAACCAGCGCGTCGTCCTCTGCGAGCGCGGCATCCACGCCAACGCCACGCCGGCGCGCTCGTGCCTGGACCTCGCCGCGGTGACGGTGCTCAAGGAGCACACGCACCTCCCGGTGATCGTCGACCCGTCGCACGCCGCGGGGCGCCGCGCGCTCGTCGAGCCGCTGGCGCTCGCGGCCGCCGCCTGCGGCGCCGACGGCCTCATCGTGGAGTGCCATCCGAACCCCTCGCAGGCGCGCTGCGACGGGCCTCAGGCGATCCCGCTCGACAGCCTCGACGGCTTCGTCCGCAAGGTGC
>JANJUA010000245.1 GCA_024710825.1 Solirubrobacteraceae bacterium | reverse complement strand
CGGCGCTCTACGACGCCGTGCACCACCTCGAGGTCGACGTCGAGGACGCGGTGGGCGGCGTCGCCGCCTGGCTGACGAACACCGGCGCCTCGGCGCTGCTGGGGCTGATCGTCGGCGCCGTGGCGGTGGCGGCGATGCACGTGCGGCCGGGAGCGGCCCGCCACTAGGAGCTCGGTGGCGCTACGCGACCGCGACCGCGACCGCGGGCTCGCGCACCTCGAGGACGATCCCTCGCTCGCCCGCATCCGAGGCGACCACGGTCGCCCCGTCCGCCAGGCGGCCGTCGACGATCGCCCGCGTCAGCTCCTTCTCGAGCGTGCGCCGGACGTGGCGCTGCAGCGGCCGGGCGCCGTAGTCCTCGTCGAAGCCCTCGCGGGCCAGGCGCGAGACCAGCTCCGACGCGACCTGCAGCTCGATGCCGCGCTCGGTTCGCAGGCGGTCGGCGACGCGGCCCACGATGAGCCCCGCGATCCGCTCCACCTGGTCCCCGGTCAGCGGCCGGAACGTGACGATCTCGTCGATGCGGTTGACGAACTCCGGCAGGAACGCGGCCTTGGCGGCGTCCAGCATCCGGTCGTCGTCCGCACGCGGGTCGGCCCCGCCCGTGAACCCGACCGACCGCCGTGCGCGCCCCGCGCCGAGGTTCGACGTCATGACCACCACCGTGTTGGTGAAGTCGACCGTCCGCCCCTCGCCGTCGGTGAGCCGCCCGTCGTCCATCAGCGCCAGCAGCACGTTCCAGACGTCGGGGTGCGCCTTCTCGATCTCGTCGAGCAGGACGACCGAGTACGGCCGCCGTCGAACGGGCTCGGTGAGCTGGCCGCCGTCGCCGTAGCCGACGTAGCCGGGCGGCGAGCCGATCAGCCGCGCGACGGTGTGCGCCTCGCGGTACTCGGACATGTCGATGCGCACGAGCGCCTTCTCGGTCGCGAACAGCCGCTCCGCGAGCGCCTTGACCAGCTCGGTCTTGCCGACGCCGGTGGGCCCGAGGAACAGGAAGCTGCCGAGCGGCCGGTCGCCCTCCGACAGGCCGACCCGCGCGCGGCGGATCGTGTCGGCGACGACCTCGACGGCCGCCTCCTGGCCGACCACGCGCTCGTGCAGCTCGTCCTCGAGCCGCGCCAGGCGCGCCGTCTCGGCCGCGACGAGCTCGCCGACCGGGATGCCGGTCCGCGCCGCCACGACCGCGGCGACGTCGGCCTCGCCGACGCGCACGTCCGCCGGCTCGCCGTCGGCGGCCGGGTCCTCGCCCAGCTCGCGCAGCCTCGCCGTCAGCTCGTCGACGCGCGCCTTGCACTCGCCGGCCCGCTCGTAGCGCTCCTCGGCGACCGCGGCGGCCTTGTCGGCCTCGGCGCGCGCGAGGTCGCGCCGCAGCGCGGCCGCCTCGCCGCCGTCCCCGCCGGCCGCGCCGTGGAGCCGCACGCGCGCCGCCGCCTGGTCGACCAGGTCGATCGCCTTGTCGGGCAGCTGGTACTCGCTGATGTAGCGGTCCGACAGCCGGGCGGCCGCGACCAGCGCCGCGTCGTCGATCGACGCTCCGTGGTGCTCCTCGTAGGCGCCGCGCAGGCCGCGCAGGATCGCGACGGTGTCGTCCACGGACGGCTCGCCCACGGTCACCGGCGAGAAGCGCCGCGCCAGCGCGGCGTCGCGCTCGATCCGGCGGTACTCGGCCAGCGTCGTGGCGCCGATCATGCGCAGCTCGCCGCGGGCGAGCAGCGGCTTGAGCATGTTCGCGGCGTCCATGGCGCCCTCGGCGTTGCCGGCGCCCAGCACCGTGTGCAGCTCGTCGACGAACAGCAGCACGCGGCCGTCGGACGCCGCGACCTCGTCGAGCACGCTCTTCAGGCGCTGCTCGAACTGGCCGCGGTACTGGCTGCCGGCGACCATGCCGGCCAGGTCCAGCGCCACGAGGCGCGTGTCGCGCATGGCGTCGGGGACGTCGCCCTCCGCGATGCGGCGCGCGAGGCCCTCCGCGATCGCGGTCTTGCCGACGCCCGCCTCGCCGATGAGCACGGCGTTGTTCTTGCGCCGCCGGGCGAGGATCTCGACGGTCTGCTCGATCTCGGCGTCGCGTCCGATCACGGGGTCGATGCGGCCCTCTGCCGCGTCGACGGTGAGGTCGCGCCCGAACTCGTCGAGCGTCGGGGTCGCGGAGGCGTCAGCCGGCTGCTGCGGCTCGCCGCCGTTGCGCGCCGCCAGCTCGCGGGCGCAGGCCTGGCACAGCAGCGCCTGCTGGCGCTGCGCTCCGTTGGAGAGCAGCACGCGCACGACGCCGGGCCGCTGCCCGCACGCCTGGCACGCACCGCCGAATGGTGTCTGTGGGTTCATGGTCTCCATCGCGTCTAGGAAGAAATCTGAGTCGGAATGACTAAGATTCTAGCGCAGCCGGCAACCTCCCCACGAGGGACGGCCCAGCAGGACGACCGGCGGGGGCGGGCGATGCGTGTGACGCGGCCGTCGGTCGGCCGGGGGCGCGCCTACCGGCGGCGTCGGCGCTTCAGTCCGCCGAGCGCGGCCAGCCCGCCGCCGAGGACGAAGCCGGCGACCGCGGCCCCGATCAGCACCTGCTGCTTGTGCTCGACGATCTGGCGGCGCCAGTCGGTCGCCACCGTCACCTCGGCCTTCAGCTGCCCGATGGCGCGGCCGAGCTCGAGGCGGTTGGCCTCGATCGACGCCCGGATCTGCTCCTTGGTCCGCGGCCCCTGGGGCCGC
>JANJUA010000172.1 GCA_024710825.1 Solirubrobacteraceae bacterium | reverse complement strand
TCGTGGGGGAGTGCTCGCGGCTGGTCGACCGGCACGTCCGGCGCACCGGCCACGGGCGGGCGGGGCTGACGTCGCTGCTGCTGCGCTCGCTCAAGCAGGCGTACTACTGGCCGAAGAACCTGGGCCACGCGGGGTTGGGGTCGCCGGCCTACTGCCACTTCACGTCGCCGATCCGGCGCTACCCGGACCTCGTCTGCCATCGCGCGCTGCTGAGCGCGGTCGGCGGGGGCGAGGAGGCGCCGGCCGCGTCGGCGCTGACGGCGGTGGCGGAGTGGTCTTCGGGGCGCGAGCGCGACGCGATGGCGATCGAGCGCGCCGCCGACGACGTCGCCCGCTGCCTGCTGCTGGAGCGCGAGCTGCACGAGGGCGGATTCGCGGCGCAGTTCGAGGGCGAGGTGACCGGCGTGATCGGCGCGGGCGCGTTCGTCGCGTTCGGCGACGGCTACGAGGGGATGCTGCCCGTGCGGCGGCTGCGCGGCGACTGGTGGGAGCTCAACGAGGAGGGCACGATCCTCCGGGGGACGCGCCGCGGGGAGGCTCTGCGGATCGGCGACGCGGTGCGGGTGCGCGTCGAGCGCGTCGACGCCGCGCGCGGGCGCGTGGACCTCGATCCCGTCGAGCTGCCGACGGATACCGTCTAGGCGATGGCCAAGGGCGGCAAGAAGAAGAAGGCGGCTCCCGGCGACGTCGCCTCGAACCGGCAGGCGGCGTTCCGCTTCGAGTTCCTCGACAAGCTCGAGGCGGGCCTCGTGCTGCACGGAACCGAGGTCAAGGCGCTGCGGACGGGCACCGCCCAGCTCAAGGACGGCTACGCGACCATCCAGGACGGCGAGCTGTGGCTGCACAACGTCCACATCCCGCCGTACGCGCCCGCGTCGCGCGAGAACCACGAGCCGGAGCGGCCGCGAAAGCTGCTCCTGCACCGGCGCGAGCTCGACAAGCTCGCCGGGCAGGTCAAGGAGCGCGGCCTGACGCTCGTGCCGACGCGCCTGTACTTCCGCGGGCCGCGGGCGAAGGTCGAGATCGCGTTGGCGCGCGGCAAGGACCAGTTCGACAAGCGCCAGTCGATCCGCGAGCGCGAGACCAAGCGCGACATGCAGCGCGCGCTGCGCGAGGCCAACCGCTGAGCGGCCGCTAGTCGCCGACCGTTCCGCCGCCGTCGGGCAGCCGGCGGCGGGCGAAGTCGCCGGGCGCGCTGCCCGTGAACTGCCGGAAGTCGCGCACGAGGTGCGCCTGGTCGTAGTAGCCACAGGTCGCCGCGATCTCCGCCCAGCCCATCGGCGCGGCGTCGTCGACGAGCGCGACCGCGCGCTCGAAGCGCAGGATCCGCGCCAGCAGCTTCGGCGGCACTCCGACCTGCTCGCGGAACTGGGCCACGAGGTGACGGCGGCTGCAGCCGAGCTCGGCGGCGAGCGCCCCGACGCGCATCGCGCCGCCGGTCTCCCGCAGGCGCCCGAGCGCCCGCGTGACGTTCGGCACCGGGGAGCGGGCCTGGTCGAGGCGGTCGACGAAGAACGCGTCGAGCGCCGCGAAGCGGCCCTCCCAGCCGTCCGCCTCGGCGACCACCTCGCGCAGCAGCGCTCCCGACCGGCCGAGGAGCTCCTCGAGCGTCACCACGCGGCCGGTGACCTCGTGCATCGGCAGCCGCAGGAGCAGGTGTGCGCCGACCGCGGTGAGGTCCACCTGCACGCCGCGCTGGGCGCCGCGCGTCTCGGTGACCGCGTACGTGTCGGACAAGCCCGCGAGGAAGCCGTCGGGCTGGACGGTCCAGTCGGCGTCGCCTCCACGCGCCAGCACCCGGATCGGCCGGCCCAGGTTGACGATCAGCACCACCCGATCCGACGGCAGCTCGCGGCGGCGGGCGAAGCTGCCGGTCCGCTCGTCGTAGGAGCAGTAGGAGCCGACGTAGCCGCGCAGCCGCGGGTCCGGCGCGCCGTGGATCATCTCCCAGCGGTCGCGCTCGGACCGATGGCGCACCACGCGGCTCGGCGGCATGGACCCGATCCTACGCAGGCGGCTGGTGCAGGCCGAACGGGGAGCCCTGGTCGTCGCGGCACAGCTTGAAGCGCCCGAAGCGGGCGACGGAGCTCTCGTCGCCCTCCACGTCCATGTCGTCGACCGTGCCGCCCAGCTCGCGCACCCGCGCCAGTGCGGCCTCCATGTCGGCGACGCGGAAGAACGCGTAGATCGACGCGCCGGCGTCGCCGCCGTGCATGCCGCCCGGGATGGTCGGCGTGCCGATCGACCAGCCGCCCCCGGACGGCCCCGTCTCGAACCTCCAGCCGAACAGCCCCTCGTAGAAGGCTCGTCCGCGGTCGGCGTCGCCGACCCCGATCTCGAAGAACGCCAGCTCTCCGGTCATCGTGCGTCTCCCCTGCCGTGGTGGTCGCCGTCGACGTTACGTCCGTTCGAGAATGCGGTCTTGGACGAACGTGACATACGATCTCGCCCTATGGGAAACGCCGAGGAGATGCTGTCCGCCGCCGCCGCCAACGCGGAGGCGAACGCCGCACCCGGGCTGAGCCCGCGTCCGGAGCGCCGCGTGGCGGTGCTGGCGTGCATGGACACCCGCATCGACCTCTTCCCGATGCTCGGGATCCAGCGCGGCGACGCGCACATCATCCGCAACGCGGGCGGCCTCGTCACCGACGACGCGATCCGCTCGCTGAGCATCTCCCAGCGGCTGCTGGGAACCGAGGAGATCGTCGTCGTGATGCACGAGGACTGCGGTCTGCTCGGCGCGTCGGAGGACGACTTCCGTGCGGCGCTCGCAGCCGACGGCGTCCTGCCCGGCTGGCGGCTCGGCGCCTTCGACGACGTCGAGGCCACGGTCCGTCACAGCCTCGCGCGGCTGCGTGCGAGCCCGGAGCTGCCCAAGCGCCAGAGCATCCGCGGCTTCGTCTTCGACCCCGAGACGGGCGCGGTCCGCGAGGTCGCGGAGCGCTAGCGCCGGCACGCTCGGCGCTCGCGCGCTTGACTTCGCCTCCGGTCGAGGGGCCACCGTCGCACGGCAAGCGATGAGTTTTCGCGCCCCGACGCGTCTGGACGTGCAATGAGCTCCCACCTCGCCATCGAGACCTCCGGGCTGGTCAAGTGCTTCGGCGACACGCGCGCGGTCGACGGCGTCGA
>JANJUA010000097.1 GCA_024710825.1 Solirubrobacteraceae bacterium | reverse complement strand
GACCGGGCGCCTGCGCCGGGGCCCGGGGGCCACCTCGGTGGGCGGCTCCTCGCGCGGTGGACGGGGCGGCCGCGGCCGCGACGGCGCGCGCGGCGGTGGGTCCGCCATCGGCAGCGGCGGCTCGGGCGTCTGCGCATGGCGGATGCGCAGCCCGGCGTACACCAGCAGCGCCGCGGCGAGGAACGCGACGAAGACGCCCCACTGGATCCCGAGCGTGGCGCCCTGACCGCTCACGTCCGGATGGTCCAGGACGCGGTAGAAGATCAGCAGCGCCGCCCAGGCGCCCGCGACCACCACGACGATCCCGTCGCCGCCCGGGAGATGGAAGCCGCGTCGCTCGCCGCGGGCGAACAGCAGGCCGAGCACGCCGAGGCCGACGAGCACGACCGACGCCATCACGAAGTCCGCCGAGCCGAAGCCCGACAGCTTGTCCTCGACGATCGCCTTGTCCTCCGGCACGAAGACGGACTTCTCGTACCAGGGCAGGAAGAGCGTGGCCAGCAGGATCAGCGCCGCCGCCGCCGCCAGGCGCTGCTCGCCGGTGAGCGCGGCCCACGCGCGGGCGACCCGCGTCACCGCGCCCCTAACCGAGTCCACCGGCCTCCATCGAGGTCATCGCGCGCATTGTCTCAGGACGGCCCGGCAGACCATCCTGGGCAGCCTACTTGCGTCGCAGCGTGACGATCTTCGCGACGGAGGCCTTGTTGCCGGCGAGATCGGTGGCGTCGAGGCGGACGTTGACGTCCCCGGCCTTGCGGCGCCCCGCCCAGGTCAGCGTGTGGGTCCCGCGGCCGAGCCGCGCCGACGCGATCGGCACGTCGTTGACGTACAGGCTCACGGTCGAGATCTTCGACAGGCTGAACTCGACGGGCACCGGGGCCTTCGTCCGGCCGCGCGTGGTGCGGATGCGCAGCACCGGCGGCCGCGTCTCCTGCTCCTCGAACTCCGTCGCGGTCGCGCAGTACACGTCCACGGCGGTGCGCTCGCAGAGGTTCTCCAGGAACTGGCGCACGAGCTGGTGGTAGCCGAGGTCGGACTCGCGGCTGCCCTCGTACAGCGACCACTCGCCCGTGTCGTACTGCGGCACCTCGACCCTGGCCTGCGCGTCGCCGGCCTCGAAGAGCCTCAGGCCGTCGGGGTCGCCGGAGATGTCGCTGTAGTCGAACAGGCCGTTGAGCGACTGGAGAAAGCCGTTGAGGACCCGCAGCCGCTCGTTGGTCGAGTAGATCAGGTAGTGCGCGCCGGCCTTGGTCGGCACGCGGACGCCCTCCGGCGCGTCGGTGGCGAACACGCCGAGGGCCGCCTTCGCGGCCTCGAGCAGGTCGGGGCGCTCGAGCAGCTGCGAGCCGCGCGAGAGCGCCTGGATGCCCGTCCCCTGCGACAGGGCGCTGACCCATACCGGCGGGGCGCCGCTGAAGGCGAAGAAGCTCTCCCAGGCGATGCCGCCCGCCCGCGGCGAGGCCAGGGCGACGGCCTCGTCGAGCAGCTGCCGCAGCGCGCCGCGCTTCTTGGACCTCCAGAAGGCGTTGGCCTCGCCGAAGGTGCCGAGCCACTGCGGCTGCAGGCCGTTGCCGGGGTAGGACTGCCACACGATCCGGCTGCCGGTGAAGCGGGCGCGGGCGCCGTAGGCCAGCAGCGAGCCGGTGGTCCACCACTCGCGGTTGCGCGCCACGATCTCGAAGACGACGGGCAGCCGGCCGGCGGTGAGCCCGCCGCTGGAGGCGAGCGCCTCCGTGGAGCGCACGATCGCGCCGAGCTCGACCTCGCGGCGGCCCGTGAGCTTGCGCAGCGACTGCTTCGCCTCCGCCCACGTCCGCGCGCGGGCGCGGTAGTCCTCGGGCGTGATCGCGCCCTCGTCGCGGAGCGTTCGCAGGGCGCGCGTGACCGTGACGCGCTTGGCCGCCGCTCGGGCGGCCGCCCCGCGGTGGGCGGCCGGGGCCGGGGACGCGAGGGTCGGCGGGAGCTGTGGCTCGCCGGCCGGCAGGTAGGGGTCGGACACCACCTTCACCTCCCCGTCGCGGAGCACGTGGACGGGGGCCGCGGAGGCGGTGGAGGCGGTGGCGGCCAGGGCGGCGACGGCCAGGGCGACTGCGGTGTTGCGCACGAGGGTCACGGTAGGGTCAACAGGCGATGAGGCCGCAAGTTCCGTTGCCGTCGCCCGGGAGGGCGCTGGCCGTGCTGATCGCCCTCGCGCTGGCGGCGTTCGCCGTGGCCGGCTGCGGTGGTGGCGACGGCGACGCCGCCGGCGACAAGAGCGCGCAGGAGCTCCTCCAGGCCACGTTCGACGACGAGAGCTCCACGATCTCCAGCGGCGTCCTGACGGTCGCGGCCGAGCTCGAAGGCGTCGACGGCGTCGACGCGCTCGAGCTCAGCGGCCCGTTCGAGAGCGCCGACGGCGAGGGGGCGCTGCCGAGGTTCGCCTTCACGCTCTCGGTCGAGGGCGGCGGCTCGACGTTCGAGGTCGGCGCGACGTCCACGGGCGACGAGGGCTTCCTGCGCTTCCAGGGCGCCGACTTCGCGGTGCCCGACGAGCTCTTCGAGCAGTTCGTCAGCGGCTACGACGAGCAGCGCCGCGAGGCCGAGGACGAGGTCGCCGACCGGCCCGCGCTCGCCACGCTCGGCATCGAGCCGCTGCGCTGGGTGACCGACCCGGAGAGGGCCGGCGAGGCCGACGTCGGCGGCGTCGAGACGGTCCGTGTCACCGCGGGCGTCGACGTGCCGAAGCTGCTCGCGGACGTCAGGAAGGCCGCCGATCGCGCCGGCGAGGCCGCCGGCCGGGAGCTGACGGCGGGCGACGTCGAGCAGCTCGCCGAGAGCGTGCGGTCCGCCTCGGTCGAGGTCTTCACGGGCAAGGACGACCTCCGCCTGCGCCGCGTGGTCGTCGACCTGCGGCTCGCGTCCGGGAGCGCGAAGCTGACGCTCGAGATCGCCGGGCTCGACGAGCCGCAGAAGATCGAGGCGCCCGCCGAGCCCAAGCCGCTCGAGGATCTCGTCGCGCTGCTCGGAGCCGCCACGGGCCAGGGTGGCGCGACCCAGGGCGGCGCCGACGGCAGGGAGTACCTGGAGTGCATCCAGCAGGCCGGCGACGACCTGGCGAAGGCCCAGGACTGCGCCGAGCTGCTCTGACGCCGTATCTTGCGGCCGGTGCGGCGCTTTCTGACCGGCTCCGAGGGCTGGCCGTACCTGCTGGTCCCCGCGATTCCCGTGGCGATCGCGCTCGAGCTCGTGCATGCGGGCGCCGTCGTCGTCTTCTTCGTCTCGGCCGCCGGCGTCATCCCCACCGCCGCGCTCATGGGGCGCGCCACCGAGGAGCTCGCCGCGCGCTCGGGGCCCGGCATCGGCGGCCTGCTGAACGTCACGTTCGGCAACGCGCCGGAGATCATCATCGCGCTCTTCGCGCTGAACGCCGGGCTGCACGAGGTCGTCAAGGCGTCGCTGGTCGGCTCGATCCTCGGCAACATCCTGCTCGTGATGGGCGCGTCGATGCTCGTCGGCGGCCTCGGGCGTGAGCGCCAGTACTTCGACCGCACGGCCGCGGGCGCGCAGTCGCTCATGCTGCTGCTGGCCGTTGTGGCGCTCGCGATGCCCGCGATCTTCGAGCTCGTCGAGGGCAGCGGCCTGCCCGCTCCGGGCGCGGAGATCGTCGACTACGACACGACCGTCGAGCATCTCTCGCTCGCCGTCGCGCTCGTCCTGCTGGCGACCTACGGCCTCGGGCTGGTGTTCTCGCTGAAGACGCACCGCGCGCTGTTCAACCCGGTGCAGCGAGACGAGGACGGCGAGCCGGTCGCCGAGCACCACGAGCGCCCGTGGAGCGTGCGCAAGGCGGTGCTCGCGCTGGCGGTCGCGGGCGTGGCCGTCGGCGTGATGTCGGAGATCCTCGTCGGCTCGATCTCGGAGGCGGCCGAGTCGATCGGGTTGAGCGAGTTCTTCGTCGGCATCATCGTCGTGGCCATCGTCGGCAACGCCGCCGAGCACTGGGTGGCGGTGCTGGTCGCGCGCAAGGACAAGATGGACCTGTCGGTGAACATCGCGATCGGATCGAGCGCCCAGGTGGCGCTGTTCGCCGTCCCGGTGCTCGTCCTGGCATCCTTCGTGCTGGGGCCATTCCCGATGCCGTTCGTCCTCAACGGCTTCGAGCTCGGCGCCATCATCCTTGCCGTCCTGATCGCCAACCACGTCACGAACGAGGGCGAGTCGAACTGGTTCGAGGGGGTCCAGCTCCTCGCCGTCTACCTCGTGCTCGCCCTGGGATTCCTCTTCGCATGAACGCCGTCATCTCCGGCCCCGGGCCGATCGCAGCAGCCGCCGTCGTCATCGTCGGGCTGCTGCTCGTCGACCTGCTCCTGTTCGCCCGGGGGCGCGAGCCGACGTTCCGCGAGGGCGTCGTCTGGTCGATCGGCTGGCTCGTGCTCAGCCTGCTCGTCGCCCCGGTGATCGTCCTGCTGGGCGAGCCCGACGTCGCGATCGACTACACCACGGTCTACCTGATCGAGCGCACGCTGTCGCTCGACAACCTCTTCGTCTTCCTGCTGCTGTTCTCGTACTTCGGGATTCCCGGCAACGCGCGCCCGAAGCTCCTGTTCTGGGGCATCGTGCTCGCGCTCGTCATGCGCGGCCTGGCGATCCTCGGCGGCACCGCGCTCATCGAGGAGTTCCACTTCGTCATCTACGTCCTGGCGGTGACGCTGCTGTACCTCGCCTACCGGATGTACAAGGGCGTCGGGCACGAGCAGGATCCCGAGCAGACCGCCCCGGTGCGGCTGGCGCGGCGGTTCAAGCCGGACGCCTCGCCGCTGACGCTCGCGCTGATCTCGATCGTCATCGCGGACATCGCGTTCGCCATCGACTCGATCCCCGCCGCCTTCGCGATCACCACCGACGCGTTCGCCATCTGGATCGCCAACGCGTTCGCCCTCCTCGGCCTGCGCGCGCTGTTCGTGCTCGTCGAGGGCCTGGTGCGCCGCTTCCGCTACCTCGACCAGACGATCGCGGTCGTGCTCGGCATCGTCGGCGTGAAGCTGCTGATCGAGGACGTCGTCCACATCAGCCCACCTGTGAGCCTGCTGATCGTCGTGCTCGCGTTCGCGACCGGGATGACGTTGTCGGTGATCGCCGACAGGCGCGATCCGGATGCGGAGCGCCACCAGCAGGAGCGCGCCGCGAAGGCCGCCCAGCAGGGCGGCCACGCCCCGGCGGACGCCACCGAGCCGAGCTCGGAGAAGACCTCCGCCTAGTCCTCCTCGGGATCGGGCTCGAGCTCGTCGACCTCGGTCGTGTCGTCCTCCTCGCCGCCGAGCGCGGACAGCGAGCGCGCCGAGCCGGGGTGATGGCGGACCTGGAAGGCCTCGATGAGCTCGTCGCGGGCGTGCTCGTCGACCGGGACCTCGTCGGAGACAAGCACCCAGTCGGTGGCCTCGAAGTCGTCGTCGGCGAAGATCTCCTGGTCCATCGCGGGGGAGTCGTCGACGACGATCAGCACCTCGGTCTGGGGGTTGAAGTAGGTGCCGGGCCGGTTGGCCAGGTCTTCGATCTCGAACACGCGCGGATCCGCCATGCCGCGTTTGTAGCAGTTGGACCGGTCCGGTGGCGACTGCCTGCGCTGAGATGAGGCTGCCTCGGGTACCCTGTACATAGGTCGTTGACTGACGAGTCAATCGCACAAGGAGCCACCATGATCGACTTCACCCTGACCGACGAGCAGAAGAACCTGCGAGAGATGGCCCACGACTTCGCCGAGAAGGAGATCCGGCCGGTCGCCTGGGAGTACGACAAGGACGGAACCTGGCCTCAGGACGTCATCGACAAGGCGTGGGAGGTGGGTCTGATGAACACCCACGCGCCCGAGGAGTTCGGCGGCCCCGGCCTGTCGTTCATGGACGGCACGCTGGTCGAGGAGGAGCTCTCCTGGGGCTGCTCCGGGATCGCCACGTCCATCGGCGCCAACGGCCTCGCCGCCGCGCCGGTCGCCCTCGGCGGCTCGCACGAGGTCCAGAAGGAGTACTTCACGTCGCTCACCGAGCGCAAGACGCTCGCCTCGTTCTGCCTCACCGAGCCCGACGCCGGCTCCGACGTCTCCGGCATGCGCACCCGCGCGGTGAAGAACGGCGACAAGTACGTCATCAACGGCTCGAAGTGCTTCATCACCAACGGCACCTACGCCGACTGGTACACGGTCTACGCCAAGACCGACCCGGATGCCGGCCACCGCGGCATCTCCGCCTTCCTGGTCCGCCGTGACGACACCGTCACGGTCGACAAGAAGGAGGACAAGATGGGCCAGCGGGCGTCGAACACCGCGACCATCACCTTCAACGACACCGAGGTGGACGCGCGCTACCTCCTCGGCGAGGAGAACAAGGGCTTCAAGCTCGCGATGATGACCCTCGATCGCACCCGTCCCGGCGTGGCGGCGATGGCGACCGGCATCGCGCGCGCCGCCTTCGAGTTCGCCACCGAGTACTCCAAGGAGCGCGTGCAGTTCGGGGTGCCGATCGCGATGCACCAGGCGATCCAGTTCATGATCGCCGACATGGCGACGAAGGTGCACCTGTCGCGCCTGGCCGCCTGGAACTCGGCGGTGCTGCTCGACCAGGGCAAGCGCAACACGATCGAGTCCTCGCACGCCAAGCGCTTCGCGGCGGACACCGCGATGGAGGTCACGACGGACGCCGTGCAGGTCTACGGCGGCTACGGCTTCATCAAGGACTACCCGGTCGAGAAGCTGATGCGCGACGCGAAGATCATGCAGCTCTACGAGGGCACGTCGCAGATCCAGCGGCTCGTGATCGCCCGCGAGACGCTGCTGCCGCGCCGGGTGGAGGCGCCCGCCGCCGCGACCGCGTAAGCCCACGGGGCTCGCCTCCGCTCGGGGCGGGCCCGTCGCTGTCGACTCAGCGTCGCCATGCGACGTCAACTCGACAGCGACCCGTGGTGCGTGCGGCGGGCTCGCGCGCGCCGCCGCGGGTACCGTGGGGACCCTGTCCCCACGGCGCACCCCGACCCCGACCGAGCAGGCCGTCGCCGAGGCGGCGCCGCTGGCCGACGCCCGGCGGGCCGCCGGCGGCGTGGGCTCCTCGGACCCGCTCGTGGCGGGACTGCGCCGCGCCGGCCTCCTGCGGCTGCTCGTGCTGCACCTGTGCGGGATCGAGCGCCGCTACGGCAACCAGCTCATGGAGCACATCGGCGCGCTGAGCGGCGGTCTCGTGGCGGTCAACCCGAACACGATGTACCCACTCCTGCGCACGCTGGAGGCCGACGGGCTGATCGCGGGGGAGTGGGAGCACCCGGAGCGCCGCTCGCGCCGGTTCTACCGGCTGACGGAGGCGGGCGCGGAGGAGCGCGACCGGCTCGCCGGCGAGGTCGGTCCTCGGCTCGACGCGGCGGCGGAGGCGATCGCCGCGGTCCGGGCCGAGCTCGACCTCTGACGAATAGCCTGCGGCCCATGTTCGTCTTCAAGGCCGCCGTCGTCGGCGCCGGCACGATGGGCGGGGAGATCGCCCAGGCCATCGCCGCCGCAGGGATCCCCGTCGTGCTCAAGGACGTCGACCGGCGGCGCGTGGACGCCGGCCTCGAGCGGGCGCGCGAGGTGACCGCCCGCCGGCTCGGCAAGCGGACGGGGATGACGCGGGAGGAGGTCGACGCCGCGACGGACGAGCTCGTCGGGCGCATCGCGGGCGCCACGACCTACGACGGCTTCGGCGACGTCGATCTGGTCGTGGAGGCCGTCCCGGAGCGGATCGAGGTCAAGCAGGCGGTGTTCGCCGAGCTCGACGTCGTCACGCCCGGCCGCGCCATCCTCGCCTCGAACACGTCGGCGCTGTCGGTGTCCGAGATCGCCGACGCCACGAGCCGCCCCGACCGCGTGTGCGGCCTGCACTTCTTCCATCCCGCCAGCGTCATGGCGCTCCTGGAGGTCGTCGAGGGCGATCGGACGTCGCCGGAGACCGTCACCGCCGCGATCAACTTCGCCCAGGCGATCCGCAAGCAGCCGATCGTGTCCGCCGACGCCCCGGGCTTCGTCGTCAACCGCATCCTCGTCGCGGCGCTGTCGGAGGCCGTCCGCGCGCAGGAGGACGGCGGGCTGTCGATCGCGAGCGTCGACGCCGGCCTGGAGGAGAGGCACGTCGCGCCGATCGGCCCGTTCGCCCTCATGGATCGGCTCGGGCTCGACACCGTGCTCGGAGTCGGCGAGCATCTGCTCGCCGCCTACGGGCCGGAGCGCTTCCACGTCCACGAGGGTCTGCGGCGGCTGGTCGGCGAGGGCAGGCTGGGGGCGAAGACCGGCGGGGGCTTCTACGCCGACGGCGCCCCGCGGCTGCCCGGCGTCGCGGAGGCGGACGCGGACGAGCTGGCCGAGCTGTTCACGCTGAAGCTGCTCGTCGAGGCGTGCCTCGTGCTCGAGGAGGGCGTCGCGCAGAGCCGGGCGATCGACCTCGGCCTCATGGCGGGCGCGGGCCTCGACCCGCGGCGCGGCATCCTGCCGCCGCTGCTGCGCGCGGACGTCGAGGGCCTCGACGTGATGCTGGCCGACCTCGAGCAGGCGGCCGAGCGCCACGGCGAGCGCTTCGCGCCGCCCGGCATCCTGCGACGGCTCGTGGCGCAGGGCCGCCTCGGACAGAAGAGCGGGCAGGGCTTCTTCCCCTGGCCCCGTCCCGACAAGGGCTTCGCCGACGGCCCCGTGACGCTCGAGACGCGCGGCGACCTCGCGATCGCGTGGCTGCGCGACCCTCCGGCGAACGCGATCTCGCCCGCGACGATCGAGGCGCTGCGCCGCGTGTGGGACCACGTCGCCGGCTCGGGCGTGCGCTCGCTCGTCATCGCCTCGGGCAACCCCCTGCTGTTCTCGGCCGGCGCCGACCTCAAGGAGCTGACGACGCTCGACGGAGTCGGTGCGAGCGCGTTCCTGGAGAGCGCGAACGCGCTGCTGGGAGACATGGCCGACGGCGACGTGATGACGATCGCGGCGGTGAACGGGATCGCCTACGGCGGCGGCTGCGAGCTGGCGATGGCGTGCGACGTGCGGATCGCCGCCTCGAGCGCGCTGTTCGCGCAGCCGGAGATCGGCCTGGGGCTCATCCCGGGCTTCGGCGGCACCCAGAGGCTGGCGCGGCTCGTCGGCGCCTCCAAGGCGCTGGAGATGAACCTGACGGGGGACGCGATCACGGGCGAGGAGGCGTTCGAGTTCGGGCTCGCCGCGCAGGTCGTCGACGACCACGAGCTGCTCGACGCCGCCCTGGCCTGGGCGCGCCGGCTCGCGGGCCAGGCGCCGCTGGCGGTGGCGCGGATCAAGCGCGTGTCCGCCGCGGCGGACCTCGACGAGGGGCTCGCGGCCGAGCAGGCGGCGTTCGCGGAGGTGTTCGCCAGCGACGACGCCGAGGAGGGCATCGACGCGTTCCTGGGCAGGCGGCGGCCGCGCTGGCGGGGGAGATAGCGGGGTGACGTCCGGTTCGGATGGCGGCGTGCCCGCCCTCGCCGCATTCGTTCGCGAGGCCGGCTCGGTCGTGGCGCTGACCGGCGCGGGGATCTCGGTGCCGTCCGGGATCCCGGACTTCCGCTCGCCGCAGACGGGCGTGTGGGCGGACGTCGACCCGATGGAGGTGGCCCACATCGACGCCTGGCGCCGCGACCCGGAGCGGTTCTGGTCCTTCTACGGCGCGCGCTTCGAGATCCTCGACGGCAAGCGGCCCAACGGCGCGCACCTCGCGCTGGCCGTGCTCGAGGCGCGCGGCCGGCTCGACGCGGTCGTCACGCAGAACATCGACCGCCTGCACCGCGTGGCGGGCACGCGCCGGCTGATCGAGGTCCACGGGACGATCGACACGTCGTCCTGCCTGACCTGCGGCGGCCGCTACCCGCTCGCGGAGGTCCGATCCCGCCTCGAGCGCGACCGCGTGCCGTGCTGCGACTGCGGCGCGCCGCTGAAGCCCGACGTCGTCCTGTTCGGGGAGAGCCTGCCGTTCGGGGCGATGGAGGAGGCCGGCGCGCTGGCCGCCGGAGCCGACGTGCTGCTCTGCGTCGGGACGTCGCTGGAGGTGTGGCCGGTCGCCGGTCTGGCGGAGCGCACCGCGGACGCGGGCGGCACGGTCGCGATCGTGACGCAGGGGCCGACCCCGTTCGACGACGTCGCCGCGGTGAAGCTCACCGGCGACGTGGTGGACGAGCTCGAGGCGCTGGTCGCCGCGCTGTAGCCATGGCCGCCGTCGGCGGCGCGGATGTGAGACGCTGATGGGTCACCCGACGGCACGGAACCGCCCATGGCACGTACGCTCAGCGCCCTCGTCCTGGCCCTGGCAGGGGTCCTCGCCACCGCGTCAGCGGCGACCGCCGCGACCCTCGTCGTCACGTCCGCCGCCGACGGCGGCCCCGGTAGCCTGCGGGCTGCGCTCGCGGCGGCGGGGGTGGGCGACACCGTGGCCTTCGCCGCGGACGTGCAGGATGCGACGATCGCGCTGAGCTCCCCGATCGCGATCGCCCGGGACGTCACGATCGAGGGTCGCGGCGACGCGAGGCCGGGGCCGACCCTGACCGGCGCGACGACGCTGCTGACGATCGACGCGGGCGCCACCGTGGCCGTCACCGGGCTGCGGATCGCCGACGCGACGGCGCCGGACGCGGCCGCGGTGGACGACTGGGTCTCGCGCGGCGCGGACGCGGGGGCCAACGTGGTCGAGAACCGGGGCATGCTCGTCCTCGCCGGCCTCCAGATCGTGGGCAATGCCGCGGGGGCCGGCGGCGACAACGCGAGCGGCGCAGGGGCGGGCGGCGGCGGCAGCGTCGTCGCCAACGCCGGCACGCTCGTGGTGGTCCGGACCCTGGTCTCCGGCAACCGCGGCGGCGACGGCGGATCGTCGACGTCGCGTGGCGGCGGCGGAGGCGGCGGCGGCGTCATCGCCAGCACCGGGTCGGCCACCATCGCCGACAGCGCCCTGCTCGACAACGCGGGCGGCGACGGCGGGGCGGGTGGCCTCGGCGGCGGGGGCGGAGGCGGTGGCGCCGTGCTGATCAGCACCGGTGCGCTGACGGTCGCCAACAGCACCGTGGCGGGCAGCGTCGCCGGCGTCGGCGGAGCCACCAGCGGCGGGCGCAGCGGCACCGCGGGCGGAGGCGGGGGCGGCGGGTTCGGCGCCGGCGGAGGCGGGCAGACGGACCCGGGCGGCACGGGCTTCTTCGGTGACGGCGGCGACGCCGTGTACCGCGCCGGAGCGATCGGCGCCGCGGGCGGCGGAGGCGCGGGCGCCGACGGCGGCGATGCGC
>JANJUA010000093.1 GCA_024710825.1 Solirubrobacteraceae bacterium | reverse complement strand
GTCGGCGCCGGAGCCGACGAGCCGGCCCCGGTCCGCGTCGAGGGTGAACAGGAGCGACGCGTTCGCGGGGACGCTCGCCAGCGGCGCGGCCACGGCGGGCGTTGCGCAGGCGGCGGCCACGAGGGCGACGCCGAGCGCGATGAGCAGGCGCGGTCGAAGCATTGTCGGTGCCGATCGGGGAGCGGGACGGTGTGACCCTCCTGTCGGCGCCACGGCGGCAGGCCTTGAGCGGGCCGGCGGCCCTCACGCCGGCCACCCCGGACGCTCGACGCCGGGAGCCGCCGCGGCGGCGACAGCGGTCGAGCGCATGGCCGCGAGCGCGATGCCGAAGGCGACGAGCGTCAACGCCGCGCCGACCCCGAACGCGAGCCGGTAGCCGCCGGTCAGAGCGGCCGCGGCCGTCTGGCCGTCGGCTCGCAGAGCGGCGGTGCGACCGGCGGCGACCGCCGCCATGACGGCGAGCCCGAGGGCGCCGCCCACCTGCGCCGACGTGTTGACGACGCCGGACAGCAGGCCGGACTCCCGCGCGGTGGCGCCGCGCATGGCCAACGAGACCAGCGCCGGGTACTCCAGCGCCCCGCCGACGGCGAAGAGCAGAAGCGCCGGCAGGACGTCGACGACGTAGGCGCCGTCGGCCGGCACTCGCGAGAGCCAGGCCAGCGACGCCGCCATCAGCACCAGCCCGACGGCGCCGGTCCGCAGCGCCCCCAGGCGGCGCACGACGCGGTCGGTGACGCAGACCGACAGGAGGCCCATGACCACCGACAGCGGCAGGAACGCCAGCCCCGTCCGGATCGGGTCGAACCCGAGGACGATCTGGACGTACAGCGCGCCCAGGAAGAACATGCCGAACATCCCGGCGACGGCCAGGATCTGGATGACGTTGGCCACGACCAGCGGCCGCGAGCGGAAGATCCGCAGTGGGACGAGCGGATCGGCCGCCGTCGCCTCGCGCACCACGGCGGCGGCGATCACGACCGCCGAGGCGCCCGCGAGCGCCAGGGTCACCGGCGCGCCCCACCCGTGCACCGCCGCCGGCTCGACGATGGTGTAGACGCTGAGCATCAGGCCGCCCGTTATGAGCGCGGCCCCCAGCATGTCCGTGGCGCCGTGACCCAGGCCTGGGCCGCGGTCGGGCGGGACGACGTAGAGCGCCGCCACGGCGGTCGCGATGCCGATCGGCAGGTTCACGAAGAAGATCCAGTGCCAGCTGAGCAGCTGGGTCAGGACGCCGCCGACGAGCAGGCCGAAGGCGCCGCCCGCCGCGGCCACGAACGCGTAGACCCCGAACGCCTTCGTCTGCCCCCGCGGCGACGGGAACATCGTCACGATCATCCCGAGGACGACGGCGTTGGTGAACGCCCCGCCCGCCCCCTGGACGAACCGCGCGGCGACGAGCATCCCCTTGCTCTCGGCGAGCCCGCACCAGACCGAGGCGGCGGTGAAGACGACGATGCCGACGAGGTACACGCCGCGCCGCGACCACAGGTCGCCGATCCTCCCCGCGAGCAGCAGCAGACCGCCGAACGCGATCAGGTACGCGTTGACCACCCACGGCAGCTCCGCCTCGCTGAAGCCGAGGTCCGCGCGGATGACGGGCAGCGCGACGTTGACGATCGTCGTGTCGAGGACGATCATCAGCATCCCGACGCAGAGCACGACGAGAGCTACGCGGCGATCGCACACCAAGCGCGTTCAGACGTCCACGCCGAAGCTGCGGTGGTGCTCCTCCCACCACTCGGCGATGTCGATCCGCCGCGCGAACCAGACGCCACCCTTCTCCAGCGCGTACTCGACGAGCTCCGCCAGCGCACCGGCCCGAGCCGCCTGCCCGACCCAGCGGGAGTGCAGTCCGATCGACATCATCCGCGGATGGGTGGCCCCTTCGTCCCACAGGTGGTCGAGCCCACGCCTGCACAGGTCGAAGAACGACGACGGATCCGAGAAGCCCTGAGGCAGCACGTAGCGCACGTCGTTGTAGACGAGGCTGTAGGGGACCACGAGGTGCGGCGTGCCGTTGACGTCCACGTAGTACGGAAGGTCGTCGTTGTAGGCGTCGGAGTCGTAGGCGAAGCCGCCCTCCTCCACCAGCAGCTCGCGGGTGTGCACCGAGGGGCCGTAGCGGCAGTACCAGCCGCGCGGGCGCTGGCCGCAGGTGTGCTCGATCGAGCGGATCGCCTCGAGCATGTGCTCGCGCTCCTCCTCGCGCGAGAGCGTCCACACCTCCTCCCAGCGCCAGCCGTGTGAGCACGGCTCGTGGTTGCGCTCCTTGAGCCACTCGGCGACCTCGGGGTTGCGCTCGAAGGCGACGGCGGAGCCGAAGAACGTGAGCGGCACGTCGAACCCGTCGAACAGGCGCTGCAGCCGCCAGATGCCGGCGCGCGAGCCGTACTCGTAGACCGACTCGGTCGCCAGGTCGCGGTACTCGGAGCCCAGCATGCCGGGGATCTCCGCCAGCCCCTCGTTGCGCCCGTCCCCCGCGACGAGCGAGTACTCCGAGCCCTCCTCCCAGTTGAGGACGAAGCTGACCGCCACGCGCGCCTCGTTCGGCCATACCACCTTGGGCACGTGCCGCCCGTAGCCGATCAGGTCCCGGCGCGGCCCGGGGCCGTCCTGCTCAACGAACCGGGGCATCGTCACCCTTCCTCTCCTCCGAAGACGGCGCGATCACGCCGTCGCGGATCAGCGATTCGATCTGCTCGTCGGTGTAGCCCAGCTCGTCGCGCAGCAGCTCGTCGTTGGCGGACCCGAGGCCCGGCCCGAGCGAGCGGATCAAGCCCGGCGTCGCCCCCATGCGCGGGATCACGTTCTGCATCTTCAGCGGCCCCAGGACGGGATGGTCGACCGTCGTGATCGTCTCCCTCGCCTGGAACTGCGGGTCCTCGACGATCTCGGCGATCGACAGCACCGGCGCGATGGCCGCATGGACCTCCTCGAAGGCCCGCACGACCTCCTCGGCGTCGCGCTCGGCGATCCACGCGGCGATCGGCTCGTCGAGCTCCTCCTGGTGGGCGAGGCGGCCCGCGTGACTGGCGAACCACGGCTCGTCGACGAACTCGGGCCGGCCGACGAGGCGCATCACGCGCTCGGCGATCGACTGCGCGCTGGCCGACATGCCCAGCCAGACGCCGTCCTTGGACCGGTAGGCGTTGCGCGGCGACGTGAACGGCGCCCGGTTGCCGGAGCGGCCCTGCACGAGGCCGAGCTGGTCGTAGACCGACGCCTGCGGACCGAGGATCCAGAACAGCGGCTCGTAGATCGAGAGGTCGATCACCTGCCCGGCGCCGCCGCACTTGCGCCAGAACAGCGCGAGCATGGTCGCGAACGCCCCGGTCAGCGCGGCGACGCCGTCGCCGAGGGCGAAGGGCGGCAGCGTCGGCGGGCCGTCGGGATAGCCGTTGATGTGGGCGTAGCCCGACATCGCCTCGGCGAGCGTGCCGAAGCCCGGGCGGTTTGCGTACGGTCCGGTCTGGCCGAAGCCGGTCGTGCGCACCATCACGAGGTTCGGGTTGATCTCCAGGAGGACGTCGGGGCCGAGCCCCCACTTCTCGAGCGTGCCGGTGCGAAAGTTCTCGATGAACACGTCGGCGGTCGCGATCAGCCGGCGCATCGCCTCGGCGCCCTCGGGGTCCGAGAGCTTCAGGGTCAACGACCGCTTGTTGCGGCCGACGAGCGCCCACCACAGCGAGACGCCGTCCTTCTCCCAGCCGAGCTTTCGCAGATTGTCGCCGTCGGGGTGCTCCACCTTGACGACGTCGGCGCCGTAGTCGCCCAGCAGCGTGCCGATCACCGGCCCGGCGAACAGCGACGCGGCATCTATCACCCGGATGCCCTCCAGCGGTAGCGGTGTCTGGCTCATCAGTTCCTTCCGTTGCCCGCGCGGTGGCGGTGGAGCCGCTCCAGCGCGAGTCGATAGATCGGGTAGTCCACGAACGTGCCTTCGACGCGCAGCGACGCGACGCCCTCGGCCTCGGCGGCCTCGAACGCCTCCACGATGCGCTCTTCGCGCTCGGCCTCCTCCGGCGTGAGCCGTCCGTAGACGGCCTGGACGACCTCCACCTGTGGCGGGTGGACGGCGACGCGGCCCTGGAAGCCGATCGCGGACGAGTGGGCGCTGTCGGCGGCAAGGCCCTCGAGGTCGGCGAGGCGCAGCCACGGCCCGTCGATCGGCGCGGCCAGGCCCGCGGCCCGGCAGGCCACCACCAGGCGCGATCGCGCGTAGGCGATCTCCTCGCCGCCGCGGCTCAGCGCGACGCCCAGGTCGGCGGTCAGGTCGCCGGCGCCGAGCGCGGCGGTGAGGACGCGCGACGGCGCGTCCGCGAGCAGGCGCTCGCAGTCGGCCAGCCCCGCGGCCGTCTCGACGATCGGCAGCAGGCGGACGGAGCCGAGCGCGAGCCCGGCGCGCCCCTCGGCGTGGGCGATCAGCGCGTCGGCGCGATGGAGCACGGCAGCGGACTCGACCTTGGGCAGCATGACCATGTCGACTCCGGGCCCGACGGTGGCGGCCACGTCCTCCTCGGTGGCGTCCCCGGCGTTGACCCGCACCACGACGACGACGACGGAGTCGCCCAGGCCTCCGATCGCGTCGCGGACCGTCGCGCGGGCACCGGCCTTCTCGCGGTCGGCGACGGCGTCCTCGAGGTCGAGCACGACCGCGTCGGCCCCGAACGTCGCGACGCGGCGCAGCTTGCGCGGCTCGCTCCCGGGCGCGAACAGCAGCGCACGCAGCGGTTGCAGCGTCCAGTCGATCACGTTCGTCCCTGGCGTAGGTGTTTCACAATTTATATAATGCGAAATCTAACGGCAGCACCGTTCGGCCCGCGGTTCCGCGAAGATTGGATCTCATGCCTCCGCCGCCTCGCGCCATGACCAAGACCGACGCCGCCTTCCACACGCTGCGGGCGGCCATCGAGGACGGCACGTATCCACCCGGCGAGCATCTGCGCCTGTCGCGGCTCACGGCAGAGCTCGGGATGAGCCTGACGCCCATCCGCGAGGCGCTGCGGCTGCTCCAGGCCGAAGGCCTGGTCACCCACAGCGACCATCGCGGCACGATCGTCGCCGAGGTGTCGCCGGAGGGCGCTGCCGAGGTGTTCGCGCTGCGCACCGCGCTGGAGCCCCTCGGCGCCGAGCTGGCCGCCAAGCGCGACGACGCGGCGGCGATCGCGGCGATCCGCACCGCGCAGGACACGCTCGCCGCGGCGGCGGCCGCCGGCCGGACGACCGACGCCGCCCGGCTCAACGCCGACTGGCACCGCACCGTGTACACGGCCGGCGGCTCGACCCACCTCGAGCAGTTCGTCGCCCGGCTGTGGCAGGCGGTGCCGGTCACCGCGCTGTGGCTGAGCCGCCGCACCGAGCAGTCGATCGAGCAGCACGAGCAGGTCACCGTCGCGATCGAGCGCCGCGACCCCGACGCCGCCCGCGAGGCGATGCGCCGGCACATCGAGTTGGGCGCCGCCGAGATCCTCGAGCATCTGGAGGCGCTCGAGGAGCGCCGACGCGCGACCTCCGCAGCGGACGACGCCCGGTGACCGCGTCCGTCGCCGAGCTGATCGACGACCCGGTTCGGCGCCGCGAGGCGCGCGCCTGCGACGTCGTCGAGGCGTTCCTGGCCCGCATCGAGAGCGCCGCCGACCTGCACGCTTTCGTCACCGTGACGCCGGACGCGGCCCGCGCGGAGGCCGCGGCGCTGGACGCCCGGCGCGAGGCCGGCGCGGCGCGCGGCCCCCTGGCCGGCTGGACGATCGCGGTCAAGGACAACATCGACGTGGGCGGCGTGCGCGGCACGCGCGGATCGGCGTTCTTCGCCGAGCGCATCGCCCCCGCCGACGCCGAGTGCGTGCGGCGACTGCGCGCCGCGGACGCGATCGTCGTCGGGACGGCCAACCTGCACGAGCTCGCCTACGGCGCCACGACCGACAACCCGCATCACGGGACCTGCCGAAACCCCTGGGACCGCACGCGCACGCCCGGCGGCTCCAGCGGCGGGTCGGGCGCCGCGGTCGGCGCCGACCTCTGCCTCGCGGCGCTCGGCACCGACACAGGCGGCTCGATCAGGGTCCCGGCGGCCCTGTGCAACGTCAGCGGGCTGCGACCGACGTTCGGCTCCGTGAGCACCGTCGGGACCTTCCCGGCCGGCCCCTCGCTGGACACGGTCGGGCCGCTGGCGCGCTCCGTCGAAGACGTCGCGGCCCTCACCGACGTGCTCGCCGGCTACGACCCCGCCGACCCGTGGGCGGTGGAGCGCGCGACGGTCCCGGCCCTGCCCGGCCTCGGCGACGGCGTCGCCGGCCTGCGAATCGGCGTGGCCGCCGGGGGCGTCTTCGACGAGATCGACCCCGACGTGGCCGCCAACGTCCGGGCGTCGGCCGACCGGCTGGACGCGCTCGGCGCCCATGTGGACGAGGTCTCGATCGAGGGCAGCGACGAGGCGGTCGAGCACGGCGCCGTCCTCATCCGCGCCGAGGCGCTGGCCAACCACCGGGAGCGTCTCGCGCGCGAGCCCGAGCGCTTCGGGCCGGACGTCAGGCGCCGGCTCGAGCTCGGGCGCGAGATCGGCGGCGACGACCTCGCCGCGGCCACCGCCGCCATCCAGCGCTGGCGCCACCGCGTCGCGCGCCGCCTCCACGCGCTCGACCTCGTCGTGACGGCCACCTGCCCGGGCACCGCGCCGCAGATCGACGGCGCCGAGATGATCGCCACCACGGCGCGGCTCACGCGCATCACGCTGGTCTTCAGCCTGGCCCACGTGCCCGCGCTGTCGATCCCGGCCGGCCCCGGGAGCGACGGTCTGCCCACCGGGCTTCAGATCGTCGCGGCGCCCGGCCGCGACGACCTCACGCTCCGCGCGGGCCACGCGCTCCAGCAGGTGACGGACTGGCATCGCGCGCGTCCGGCCGGCTGATCGTCGCGCGCGGACCGCGTCACCGCCCGGCCGGCACGAGCGTGATCAGGTTGTCGTCCGGATCGAAGAACGTCGTCGGCGACGTGTCGCCCTCGAGCGTCGGCGCACCCGCCGCGACCAGCCTCTCCGCGGCCGCGTCCACGTCGTCGACCGCGATCGCCAGCACCTGCTGCCCGGCGTGGACCACCCGCGCCTCGCGCCGCGCGATCGTCGGCGGCGCGGGGTCGGAGATCTCCGTGAGGCAGATGGTGCCCATGCCGACGGGCGCCTCGCTCTCGGCCGGCCCCACGTAGGCGAGGCGCAGCGTGCAGGGCGGCATGCCGACCGCCGGTCCGAGCGAGCCGTCGACGTGGCGGCGCTCCACCACCGCCATCCCCACGAGCCCCTCGTAGAACTCGACCGCTCGATCCAGGTCGGAGACGATGAACGAGCCGCGGATGACCGGGCTGATCTTCGCCGGGTCGTCGTGCGTCCACGGAGCCGCGATCTCGGTCTGCGGCCCGTCCGCGGCCGGTAGGAACTGCAGGGTCGTGATGCCGGCCCCGTCCGGGTCGAAGCTGACGAACTCCGCGAACTCGCCGTACTGGGTGGCGATCGGGACCGGGTCTCCGATCCGCGGCGCTCCGGCCTCGCGCAGCCGCGCCGACAGGCTGTCCAGGTCGGCGCTGCTGAGCACGAGCACCGAGCGCCCGGTCTCCAGCACGTCGGTCCGCCCCGGAGGGCTGGCCGGCAGCCCCTCGGCCTCGACGAGCACGATCTGGCCGAGCTCGCTGCCCCCGCTGAGCACCGCGACCCGGCCCTCGCGCCCGCCGAGGGCGAAGGCCTCGGCGAGCTCGTCGGTGAGCCCCGACTCGGAGACGACCTCCATGTCGAGGACGTCGCGGTAGAGCGGCAGGCTCGCGTCCAGGTCGGAGACGAGGACGACGCCGCGGGCGACGTGCCCGTGAGCGATCGGCCAGCCGCTCATCGGTCGGCGAGGTAGTCGTAGAGGATCTTCGGGCCGCGGTTGGTGTAGCCGAACCCCGCGATGTGGTGGGCGCTGAGGATGCGCTTGGGCGTGAAGTAGTGCAGCTCCTCGCTCGCCTGGTCGCCGAACGAGAGCTCCGCCTCGCCCGACCACGCATCCCCGGCGGTCCACTGGTCGACCATGTCGTAGATCACCAGCTCGTGGGCGAGCGGGCGGTCGTCGACCCGGTTGGCGTGGTCCGGGAAGTAGCGCATGCCGATGATCTCGGCCGCGTCGGCGAACACGACGTCCGGATCGACCCGCTCCTGCGCCTTGAAGCGCACGTCGATGAGCGGGCGGTCCTGCAGCGAGACGCGCGCCTCGACGACCGCGCCCTCCGCCTCGACCTGCTTCAGCGGGTGCGGCGGAAGCATGTGGGCGTACTTGAACTGCGCGATCTTCGAGTGCAGCCCGGCGAGGAAGCCGGTGTACATCGCCCAGTCGGAGTCGGTGTACATGATCCAGTGCCACATGTACTCCTGGTCGCCCAGGCGGCAGGGGAAGATGAACAGCGCCTCGTGGAAGCGGTTGCTGAAGCGGCGCTCGTCGCCGTCGTCCGGGAACCCGGTGGGGACCATCCGCGAGATGTTCACGAACAGCCCGACCTCGCCCGTGCGCTCGGTCGGCTCAAGCGGCTTGGGGATCAGCTCGGCGAGGCGATCGGCGTCGGCCTCGAAGCGCACCAGCACGCCCTCGTGCGACATCTGCAGCGGGGTGTAGCCGGGGCCGGCGACGCGCCAGATCGAGCTCCGGCCGCTCGGGCTGAAGGGCGGCGACCAGCCGTTGGCGTTGGGGCCCATGCCGCGGTCGTATGCCACTTTGATGCTCCTTGCTTCGATGATGATCGGGATGGGGCAGCTAGGCGAGCACGAGGTCTCGCCACTCGACGACGCCGTTGCCGCTGTAGGCGTACGGGACGGCGACCGCCTTGCTGTGCGCGACGTCCAGGCCGGTCCAGGCGACCGGGATCATCGGGAGGTCGCGCATGAA
>JANJUA010000356.1 GCA_024710825.1 Solirubrobacteraceae bacterium | reverse complement strand
ATCCTGACCTCGCGCGCGACCTTGCCGGTGCCGGCGTACATCGGCCGCGGCAGCGTGCGGATCGACGCCACGATCCCAAGCCGCAGCAGGAGGTGCTGGACGTCGCGCGCGAGCCGCTCGCTGATCGTCGTGTAGCCGACCCGGCAGAGTCGATCGCTCGTCTGGACGTGGCCGTCGCAGGCGTAGAGGACAGAGAGGAAGCGCGCCACCTGCTCGGAGCCGAGGCCGAAGATCGCGGCCGGCAGCGCCTTGGCCTCGGCGCGCTTGCCCCATACGCCGTGGCGCTCGCAGAGCGCGCGGACCGGGTTCGGCCCCGTACCGCGGCCCGCGCTGATCGACGCGGTTCCGCGGCCGTCGTCCTTCAGGCGGACGCCGAACGAGGTGGCTGCGGCTTCGACGGTCGTCCGCGCCGGCGACTCGGGGCCGAAGGTGAAGCGCGGCGTAGCGTGCGTGAGGTTGCCGTCCGCGATGAGCGCGGCCAGCATCACGATCTCGTGATCGGGCATCGGCGTCGCCTCACGCGGGCCCGGCAGGTTTCGCGGCACGGCGAGCCGGTCGCCGGGCCGCAGCTCGCCGAGCGGGCGCCAGCCGCGGGTCGTCAGCAGCGGGTGGCTCGCGGTCGCGTCGATCCGGCGGCCGAGCCGCGTCCGGAGCCGGAACGTCTCCTGCGGGCCGCTGCGCAGGAACGCCGACGCCTTGGACGCCCGCAGCCGCATGTCGGCTCCCAGCGAGGCGACCCACACGTCCTCGCCGCGCTCGCCGGCGGCGACCGCCTCGGCGATTGTCCTGCGGCTGCCATCGACGGGGTCATACACCAGCGTCTCACTTCCTACGCATTTCCCCATACTGGGCCTGGCGGCGAGGATGATGAGGTTGCCGGGCTGGAAGCCGCCGGTGATCTCGTCGAGGTCCTTGAAGCCCGAGGGGGTGCCGGTCAGCGCGGTGCCCTCCGCCGACAGGCGCTGCATCTTGTCGAGCTCGTCGTGGAGGATCTCCTCGATCGCGCGGAAGTCCTGCTGCTTGTCGTCGTGGGCGACCTCGAGCATCGCCTTCTCGGCCTGCTCGACGAGGTCGCGCGGTGCGAGGCGGTGCTCGGCCACGGACGCCTGGATCTCGTAGGTGGTCGTCAGCAGCCGCCGCAGGAGCGCGTTCTCCTTGACGATCTGCGCGTAGCGGCGCGCGTTGCCGACGAGCGGGACGGCGGTCGTGAGCTCGTCGATCGCGCCGTCGCCGCCCGCGTCTGCGAGGCGGCCGCTCTGGCGCAGCGCCTCGGTGACCGTGAGCGGGTCGATCGGCTCGTTGGACGCGTAGAGGTCGAGCATCGCCGCGTAGGTCACCTTGTGGCGCTCGCGGTAGAAGTCGTCGGGCTTCAGGCCCTCCTCGATGACGAGCGCGTACAGCGACCGCTCCGAGAGCAGGATCGCGCCCAGCACCGACTGCTCGGCCTCGAGGTTGTGCGGGGGCGCGCCGCCGCCGTTGGAGGCGCTCGTGGCGGAGGGGCCGTAGGTGTCCGGGGGCGTGGCCATCGAAGCCGATCGAAGCTAGCAACGGCCCCGGCGCGCACGAATGGGAACTTGCCGCACAGAGCGGGGACTTGGTGAGGAGGATGTGACGGACACGCCTCGAACGACGCGCGTCAGACGGCGCAGAACGACGACCGCCGGCCCTGGGGCCGGCGGCGATGAGGCGGCGAGGTCGGCGGGTCGGCTACTTGGCCTCGACGACCATGGTCTTGACGGAGGCGGTCGCGCCCTCGGCGATCTCCACGTCGACCATGTACGTGCCCACGTGCTTGATGGGCTCCGCCAGGTTGATCTTGCGGCGGTCGACCTTCAGGCCACGCGCGTCCTTGATGGCGTCCGCGATGTCCTGGCTGGTGACCGAGCCGAACAGGCGGCCGTCGTCGCCCGCCTGCTGGGCGATGGTGAGCACGGTGCGCGAGAGCGTCGCCGCGTTCTCCTTGGCGCGCTCGACCGCCTCGAGGCGCTGCTGCTCGAGCTGCGCCATGCGGACCTGGGCGGCCTCGATGGCGCCCTTCGTCGCGGGCTGCGCGAGCTTGCGCGGGATGAGGAAGTTGCGCAGGTAGCCCTTGGACACCTCGACGACGGTGCCGCCCTGGCCGACGCCCTCGACGTCCTTGAGCAGGATGGCCTCGGGCATCAGCGGTCCTCGCGATCGCGGTCGCGGTCGCGGCCCCGGCCGCCGCGGCCCGTGCCCTCCTCGCGCCCGGCGTTCGGATCCGCGTAGGGCAGCAGGGCCAGCTCACGGGCGCGCTTCACGGCCGATGCGATCTGGTTCTGATGACGGCGGCAGGCGCCGGTGATGCGGCGCGAGCGGATCTTGCCCTTCTCCGAGACGAACTTCCGGAGCGTCGAGACGTCCTTGTAGTCGACCTGCTCGATCTTGTCGCGGCAGAACGGGCAGGGCTTGCGGCGGCCGCTGCCGGGTCCGCCCTTCTTGTCACGCCGGCGGGTGGGCTTCCCGCGGCCACGTGCCTTTGCCAAGTTGCTCGAGCCTCTCGTGTGTCGAAGTCGCTGAAGTGCGATGTCGCGCGCGCAGCCCGAAGCGGGGTCGCGCGACCGAGACCACATTGTAGGCAGACTCGCCGCGCAGGTTCCGACCGGGGGCTGCGGTAAGGCGGGAACGTGGCGCGGGGCGCCGCCTCAGAACGGGATGTCGTCGTCGGCCGGTGCGCTGGCGCCGCCCACCGGCGCCGGGGAGAAGTCCGACGTGGAGACGGGGACGTCGGTGTTGCGCGGGCTGAAGCCGCCGCCGTCGTCGCCACCGCCGCCGCCGAGGAACTGCACGTTGTCGGCGATGATCTCGACCGCCTCGCGCTTGTTGCCTTCCTTGTCCTGGTACTCGCGCCAGGAGAGGCGGCCGTCGATGGCGACCCCGCGGCCCTTCGACAGGTACTGGTGGGCGTTCTCGCCCTGCTTGCCGAAGACCGTCACGGAGAAGTAGTTGGCCTGATCCACCCACTCGCCGGAAGCGCCGTCCTTGCGGCGCGTGTTGGTCGCCACCCGCAGGCTGCACACGGCGAGGCCGCTGCCGGTGGCCCGGAGCTCGGGATCACGAGTGAGGTTCCCGGTGAGAACCACCCGGTTGATGTTCGTGGCCGCCATGTCCGGGGCCCTCCTTTCGGCATCGAACGATTCGCTTGGGGCGAGCGTAGCGCGGCGGTCGGCCGGTCCCGCGAAGGACCCGGAACGTGGGGCAGAATCGTTGCGAAGCGGGCGCTGAGAGGGCGCGAAGGCGCCGTCAGAGCGTGGGCTCGAAGTCCGCGTCCACCGCGGGCGTGGCGCCCGGATCCGGCGGGGGCGGCGTGCCCGGCGCGAGCCGGACGATCCGGTGGCGCAGCAGGCCGTCGGCGATCGACAGCGTGCGATTGAGCTCGTCCAGCGTGGCGGTGCTGGTCACGTGGAACTGGTACAGCCGGTAGTCGGCCGTGTCCTGGTGGTCGATCTCGTACGCGAGCTCGCGGACGCCCCACTCGTGGGTGCCGATCAGCTCACCGCCCTCGGCGATGATGCGCTCGGAGTCGGCGATCACCTTGGCGTGCTGCTCCTCCGTCCCTTCGACGTCGAGCATCAGCATGAGGTCATATGTCGGCTGGGGCTGGGCCATGCGGCCGATGAAGATAGCAACCCCGAGGGGGCGAGCCGCGCGGGCGCCCCGCCTCGCACGGACGATGGAGCCCTTCGTGCGCCGGATCCGCTGGGGCAACGTCGCCAAGGCGGCGGCGGTGCTGGGCCTGCTTGCCGTCGTCGCGGCGTGGCCGCGGCTGGCGCCCGACGAGGCGGAGCTCCCGCCGCCCGCGCCGGGCGTCGCGCCGCCGGCCTACGCGGTCGGGCCGGATCCGGCGTCGCCCGCCGAGACCGCGGAGCCCGCGACCGGGGCAGGATCCGACCTGAGCGCGCCATCTGCGGTTGCGCCGCGAGAGCGCCGCCGGTCCGGCGCGGACCGCCTGCCGGCCGCGAGGTCGCCGCGAAGCGCAGCCGCCCCGTCGTCGGAAGAGCCGCGCCCGAGGAAGAGCGCGGGCTCGGGCGAGCGGCGGTCCGACTCGGGCGCGGGCTCGGGCCAGCGGCGGTCTGGGTCCGGTGCGGTGTCGGGTGGGCAGCGACCGAGCTCGGGCGAACGGGGCTCGCCGGCGGCGCCCGCCGACGTCGCGCCGTCCGCCCAGCCGCCGGAGACCGGCTCCCCGCCCTCGGTCTCCGCGCCGACGCCCG
>JANJUA010000020.1 GCA_024710825.1 Solirubrobacteraceae bacterium | reverse complement strand
GCGCGCTCGCCCGCGCCGGCGCGACGGCGCTCATCGACCTCTCCGACGGCGTCGCCTCGGACGCCCGCCACGTCGGCGAGGCCTCGGGCGCGCGGCTGGTCGTCGACCTCGCCGCGCTGCCGCTCGCCGATGGGGTCGCGGAGGTCGCGGCGGCGCTGGGCGTCGAGGCCGCGGACCTGGCCGCCACCGGCGGCGAGGACTACGAGCTGCTGGCCTGCGTGCCCGCCGACGCCCGCGAGAGCGCCGAGGCGGCGGGCGTCGTGGGCTGGATCGGACGAGTGGAGGCCGGCCCGGCCGGCGTCGTGCTCACCCGAGCCGGGGTCGAGGCGCCGGCGGCGCGGGGCTACGAGCACCGGCGGGCTCGATAGCGGGCCGGGTCCCGAGCAGCAGGTGGATGCTCGGGCGCCGCAGCATCGCCTCCGCGACCACGACCGGGTCCACCTGGTAGCTAGCGCCCCCCTCCAGCCTGAGCTTCACTTCCTCGAGACGAGCCACTCCCCGGCTGATCGGCACGATCAGCGTGCGGCTGCATCCGAGATTCGTCGAGCCGGATCGACCTTCGCCAGCTTCGCGTAGGCGACGATCCGCTCCGCCGCGCTGTACAGCGGGTGGCAGGCGGTGAGCACGATCCGTTCGTAGCCGACGGGCTCGATGACCGAAAGATCGTCCGGGGCGACGATCTCGGTGCCCTGCACCACGTAGGTGAAGCGGCCGTAGGGCATCTCCAGCTCGATGCGGTCGCCGCGCTCGAGGCTGTCGATGTCGCGGAACGGCGCGAGGTACGTCGTCCGGTGCCCGGCGATGCCGGTCGTGCCGCCCTCCCCGGGCATCGGCGTGTCGGGATATATCCCCGGCCCCTTGCGCAGCGATGCCGGATCGTCGCCGTCGACCATCACGAAGTCCTTGTCGAGCGACGTCAGCACGATCCTCCCGAGCGCGCCGCCGGCCGGCGTCTGGCGCCGGAGCTGACGGGCGGCGTACTTGATGCGCCGGGACTGCGTCGGCAGCGACGCGAGCGCCTTCTCATCGACCCGCGTCGGAGGGCGCTCGCGCAGCTCGTCGAGCTGATCGGCGAGCCGCGACTGGCTGCGCTGGGCCAGGAAGGCCGAGACCGGCTCCTGCCAGGTCACGGCGACGATCGCGTCGGCGATCAGCAGGACGCCGGCGACGATCAGGACGGTGGAGAGCGATCGGAGGGCGCCGCGCACGAGCGTCAGCGTCGCAGAGCGGAGTCCGTGCCGCCTAGGGAACCCGGTCCCGCATAGCCGATCGGCCCCCGGGAGCGAACTCCCCCGCCGCGCCCGGCCGGGACGTCGTCGCCGCCGGAGCGCAGCGCCGCGACGAGCGCCGCCACGGCGCACGCGGCGACGAGGCTCCACAGGAGGAGCGACAGGAAGCTGACGTGGCCGCCGGCGATCAGCAGCGCACCCGTCCAGGCCAGCTCGAGCGGGCTCGCGTCGAGCGCCACCGCGTAGCCGAGCGCGGCGAGCGCGAACGGCACCAGGCCGACGAGCACGAAGACGGCCCGCAGCGGGCGCGCCAGCCGCATCCCCCGGTCGACGGCCAGCAGCCATAGGTGCGCGGCCGGCGCCAGGAAGAGGGCGGCGAACGGGTTCCGCACCCAGACCAGGACGGCGACCGCCAGCACCGTCAGCCCGATCGCCGTCGCCGCGCCGGCCGAGTCCGGGGCGTCGACCGCGAGCCGCCGCGCGCTCAGGGGCCACAGCAGCAGGAAGGCCAGCGCGAGCACCGCCAGCGCCGCCACCAGCGCGCCCACGGAGACCGGGATCGCGCCCGGGACCACGGGCGCCGCCGGGGCGACGACGAGGCCGGCGAGGCGCAGCGCGACGAGCAGCAGCCCGCCGAGCACGAACGGCACCGCGAGGGCCAGCACCCACGCCGCCCAGCGCAGCACCGGCTCGTGGCGGCGGCGCACGCGGAACAGCCCGTCGAGCCCCGCGAGCAGCGGAGGCAGCAGGAGCGCCCCGGCGAGCAGCCGCACGGCCCAGAGCGGCAGCTCCTGGTTGCGCAGCACCACGATCGACTCCAGGCCGCTCGGCACGACGTCGGGGCCCTGGTCGAGCGCCGTGAACGCGCGCAGGACGCCGCGCCCCATCGCCTCCAGGCGCGCAGGGTCGACGCCGTCCTGCGCTCCCGGGCCCAGCTCGCCGGACGCCCCGACGAGCACCGCGGGCAGGCCGGCCGCGCCGATCACGCCCTGCTCGGAGACGGTGAGCGGGAAGGCGAGCCGCAGCATCTGCGTGAGCGCGCCGCTCGCGCCCGGCGGCCCCGCCTCCCGGCGCAGCGCCTCGTCGACCGTCCGCATGAGCCGCTGGGGGGCGATCCCGCGCGTGTTCGACCAGCCGACGATCTGCGGCCGCCGCGCCGTGGCTCCGCCGAGGTCACCGAGCACGATCACCGCGTCGACCGGCCCGCTCACGCGCGCCGCCCAGTCCGCCGCGCCGGCAAAGCCGCCGCTGCCGCCGCTCGTCGACACGAGCGTGAGCGTCCGGCTCGTCGTGCGCCCCGCGAACAGCCGCGTCAGCTCCAGCAGCGAGGCGGTCCCGGAGAGCGCCGCGGTCGCCGGCGAGCCCGCGGCGTCGCGGTGCGCGAGCACGACGACGCGCCCGCTCAGCCGCCCCGGCCGCTCGCCGACGACGGTGCGGATCGTGCGCCGCCCGTCGATCGTCTCGGCCCTGAGGTCGTGGCTCTCGACCGCGAAGCCGGCGTCGGAGTACGTGTCGGCGACCGTCTCCGCCAGCGCCATGTCGCCCTCGGACCCGGGGCGGCGCTCGGGGAAGCGCCCGGCGAGGTCGTCGACGAGCCGCGCGGCCCGCGGTCCGTCGAACGCGTCGGGCGGAAGGTCCGCGGTGAACGGCCGCGGGCGGGTCTCCAGCGAGAACGCGACCACGACCAGCGCGAGCAGGACCGGTACGAACGCGGCACGGTAGATGCGCAGGTCGAGCATCGAGGGTGGCATATTGCCTGAGACATCGTGGACCGCTCCCCGCGCATCCTCCTCGCCGACGACGAGCAGTCGATACAGACGCTGCTCTCGTACCCGCTGCGCAAGGACGGCTACGAGGTCGTCCAGGCCACCGACGGTCGGCAGGCGCTCGCCCGCTTCGAGGAGGGCGCCTTCGACCTCGTCGTGCTCGACGTGATGATGCCGCAGCTCGACGGGCTCGAGGTCTGTCGGCGGCTGCGCGCCCGCAGCACGGTGCCGATCATCATGCTCACGGCGAAGGCGGAGGAGGTCGACAAGGTCATCGGCCTCGAGCTCGGCGCCGACGACTACATCACCAAGCCGTTCTCGCTGCGCGAGTTCCGCTCGCGCGTCAGGGCCGCGCTGCGCCGCGGCGCGATGGGGCGGGCGGAGGAGATCGGCGAGGACGCGCCGCTGCGGGTGCTCGAGCTCCTGATCGACTTCTCCAAGCGCTCGGTCACCGTGCGCGGCGAGAAGGTCGACCTGACCTTCGTCGAGTTCGAGATCCTCACCGCGCTCGCCCGCAACCCGGGGCGGGTGTTCACGCGCGACATGCTCCTCACCCGCATCTGGGGCGACGCCGCCTTCCGCGACCAGCGCACGATCGACGTCCACATCCGCCACCTCCGGGAGAAGCTCGAGCGCGACGCCAAGGACCCCGAGTACCTGTTCACCGTGCGCGGAGTCGGCTATCGCTTCCGCGACAACAAGGAACGCATGCCGGGTTGACCCCCCGCTCCATCCGCAGCCGCCTGGCGCTGGGCTTCCTCCTGATCGCCCTGACCGCGGTCGGCGTGATCTACCTCTACGTGCTGCCGTCGCTCGAGTCGCGACTCCAGCAGCAGAAGCTCGAGTCGCTCTCGCAGTCCGCACGGACCTACTCGGCCGCACTCCGCGACGCGATCGGCTCCAACGACGACGAGCAGGCCGTCGACCGGGCGGTGCGAGCCGCCGCCGACGTCGCGGGGGCCCGCGTGACCCTGCTCGGCGTCACCCGCGGGACCGAGGGCGTCGGGACGTACCTCATCTCCGACTCCACGGAGGAGGTCGACATCACCGACCTCACCTTCGACGTCGCGCTCGAGACCGCGCGGTCCGGCCAGCCGGCGATGGGGACCGAGACCGGCGACTCGGGCCGCGTCGGCGAAGCGGCCCAGCCGCTGCGCTACAACGGCAAGGTCGCCCGGGTGGTGGTCTTCTCCTCGCCGTTGAGCGACGTCGTCGACACCGTCGCGCTCATCCGCGGCCAGATCCTCCGGGCGGGCGGCCTGGCGGTGCTGCTGGCGCTGTTCGTCGGACTCTTCGTCTCCGGGGCGCTGACCCGTCGGATCCGACGGCTCGAGCGGGCGGCGCACCAGGTCGCCGCCGGCGACTTCACCGCGCGCTTCCCGGTCGACTCGCGCGACGAGCTCGGCCAGCTCGCCCGGGCCCTGGACGACATGGCGGGCCAGCTCGCCCAGCTCGACTCGGCGCGCAAGCGCTTCATCGCGGTCGCCTCCCACGAGCTGCGCACCCCGATCTTCTCGCTGTCGGGCTTCGTGGAGCTGCTGCTCGACGAGGATCTCGACGACGAGACGCGGCGCGCGTTCCTCGTCCAGGTCCGCGACCAGGTGGCGCGCCTGCGGACGCTCACCACCGAGCTGCTGGACCTCTCGCGGCTCGAGGCCGGCTCGCTGGAGCTGCGGCCCGAGGCGACCGACGTCGGCATGCTCGCCCGGGCCGTCGCCTCGGAGTTCCTGCCCGCGCTCTCCGCCCACGGCTCGCACCTGGAGCTGCGCCTGCCGGGATACACGCTCGAGGCGACCTGCGACGCGGAGCGCGTCGCGCAGGTGCTGCGTATCCTCATCGACAACGCGCTGACCCACACCCCCGACGGGACGGACATCGTCGTGGCGGCGTCGCGGTCGGGCGACGGCATCGCGCTGGCGGTTCGCGACAGCGGTCCCGGGATAAGGCACGCAGACGTGGAACGGATCTTCGAGCCCTTCTACAGCTCCGACGACGCGCAGGGGTCGGGCCTCGGCCTCGCGATCGCGCGCGAGCTCGTCGAGCGGATGCGGGGCCGGCTGACCGTCGACTCCCGGCCCGGCCGCACCACCTTCTCCTTCGAGCTGCCGGCATGAGGCGCGCGGCGACGGTCGCGGCGGTGCTCGCCCTCGGCGTGGCGCTCGGCGCGTGCGGCGACGACGGCGGGGACGTCGCCTCGACCACCACCGTCACGGTGAGCACGGCGACGCAGCAGCCTCCGGGCGGCGCCGGCGCGTTCGACCCGCAGCGCATCTACGCCGAGCGCTCGCCGGGGGTGGTGACGATCCTGTCGCTGTTCGGCGACGACGGCCTCCGATCGCCGTCCGGCGGTGGAGGCGGCGGCCAGGGCTCCGGCTTCGTCGTCTCCGGCGGCGGCGAGGTGGTCACCAACGCCCACGTCGTGACGCAGGGCGAGGGCGGCGAGGTGGACACCGCCCGCCAGGTCTTCGTGCAGTTCGCTGACGGCAACCAGGTCGACGCGGAGATCGTCGGCGTCGACCCCGACGCGGACGTGGCGCTGCTGCGCGTCGACCCGGCCGGCCTCGACCTGCGCCCGCTCGAGCTCGCGCGCCTCGACACGGTCATGGTCGGCGAGCCCGTCGCCGCGATCGGCTCGCCGTACGGGGAGCCGCAGTCGCTGTCGATCGGCGACGTCTCGGCGCTCACCCGCCTGATCCAGTCGCTGACCGGCTTCGCGCTCTCGGGCGCCATCCAGACGGACGCCGCCATCAACAGCGGCAACTCGGGCGGGCCGCT
>JANJUA010000004.1 GCA_024710825.1 Solirubrobacteraceae bacterium | reverse complement strand
CTCCGCACGCCCGCGCGCCGCCGCCCGGCGCGCCGTCGTGGCCCACCCTCGCCCGGCCGTCCGCTCCGCCACGGCGCGCGCCGTCGTCATCGCCTCCTCGACGGGAGGGCCGCGCGCCCTCGCCGAGCTCATGCCGCGCCTGCCCGGGCGTCTCGGCGCGGGCGCCGTCATCGTCCAGCACATGCCCGCCGGCTTCACCGCCTCGCTGGCCCAGAGGCTCGACCGTGGGAGCAGGCTGACGATCCGGGAGGCCAACGGCGGCGAGCCGCTCGACCCGACCGTCGCGCTGCTCGCCCCCGGCGGCTCGCACCTGCGGCTCGACGGCCGCCGCGCCCGCCTGTCCGACGCCCCCCCGATCGGCGCGCTGCGCCCGCGAGCCGACCTCACCATCACCGACGTGACGGAGGCCTTCGCCGAGCGGACGCTGCTCGTCGTCCTGACGGGCATGGGCCGCGACGGGCTCGACGGCGCCCGCGAGGTCAAGCGCCGCGGCGGCCGGGTGCTCGTCGAGGCCGAGTCGAGCGCCACGGTCTACGGGATGCCGCGGGCGATCGCCGAGGCGGGGCTCGCCGACGCCGTCCTCGACCTCCGCGACCTGCCGCTGGCCATCGCCCAGGAGGCGGGGGCATGAGGGCGGGCGGTACGGGCCTCAGCCGCACCGACGACTACGAGGCGTTCTGCGAGGGCGTGCGCGTCCTCTGCAGCGTGGACCTCAGCCAGTACAAGCGCGGTCAGATGGAGCGGCGCATCCGCTCCTTCGCGCGGCGCAAGGGCTCCGACGGGCTGACCGACTACCTGGCCGTGCTCGAGACCGAGCGCCAGGAGCTCGACGACTTCCTCGACAGGATGACGATCAACGTCAGCCAGCTCTGGCGCAACCCGGAGCAGTGGAGCCTCCTGGGGGAGGCGATCCTGCCGGAGCTCGCGGCGGACAGCCGCTCGATCTCCGCCTGGAGCGCCGGCTGCTCATACGGAGCCGAGGCCTACACGCTCGCCGCGCTGGCGCGGGAGCACGTCCCTCGCACTCGGGTGACCGTGAAGGGCACCGACATCGACAGGCGCATGGTCGAGCGGGCCCGCGGCGGGCGCTTCGACGCCGAGGACGCGCGCAGCGCGCCGCCCGCGCTGCTGCGCCGGCACTTCGACGAGGTCGACGGCGGCTGGCAGGCCCGGCGCGAGCTGGTCGCCATGTGCCGCTTCGAGGTGGGCGACCTGCTCCACATGACCGTGGCCGCCGGGCGTCTGGACCTCGTCCTCTGCCGCAACACCGTCATCTACTTCACCGACGACGTGCGCAACGCGCTGCACGCCCGTCTGGCCCGGGCCTTGCGGCCCGGCGGGTACCTCGTCATCGGATCCACCGAGCGGATCCACGAGCCGCGCGGGATGGGCCTGACCCCCACGCATCCCTTCGTCTACCGGAAGAGCTGATGGACGTCTCCGAATACATGCCGATGTTCCTGGCCGAGGCCAGGGAGCACCTCCAGGAGCTGAACCTCGCCGTCGTCCGCGTCGAGGAGGCCCCCGACGACCAGGAGACGGTCAACGAGATCTTCCGGATCGCGCACTCGATGAAGGGCATGAGCGCGACGATGGGATTCGAGCGGATGGCCGCGCTCACCCATCAGATGGAGGATGTCTTCGAGCTGCTGCGCCAGCGGACCGGCGGACTCCCCCGTGCCGCGGTCGACGTCCTGCTCGAGTGCCTCGACGCGCTGGCGGAGCAGATCGAGAAGATCGACGAGACGGGCGCCGAGGACCTGGATCCGACGGAGCTCGTCGACCGCCTCCAGGGCCTCGTCCGCACCCGCTCGCCCGAGCAGGAGCTGGACCGCCGCGGCGTCGACGCGCGCAGCGGCGTCGTGCCTCCGCCCGAGGTGGCGGCCGAGCGCGCCGGCGGGCGGCGCATCCTCCGCGTCGAGGTCGCGCTCGCCGACGACTGCGCCATGCCGTCCGTACGCGCGTTCATGGCGCTCAACGCGCTCGGCGAGCAGGGTACCGTGCTGGCGTCGGCGCCGGCGATCGACAAGGTCGACGCCTTCGACGGCCGCCGGATCGAGGCGTGGCTCGCCGCCGAGGCGACCGACGAGGCCGTCGCGAGCGCCGCGGCCGGCGTCGCCGACGTCGTCGACGCGCGGGTGCACCAGGTCACCGACGAGGAGCTCGCCGCGGGCGATGCCCGCAAGGCCACCGCCGACGCCGCGGTCGCCGCGCCGGCCGCCCACGGCAAGAAGGCCGCCACGAGCGTCCGCGTGGACGCGGCGCGCCTGGATCAGCTCATGCACTACATGGGCGAGCTAGTGGTGCACCGCACGCACGTCGAGCAGCTCTGCCAGCAGGCCGACGTACCGGGCCTGTCGCAGGCGATGGCCGACCTGGCGCGGGCGTCGCAGTCGCTCCAGGCGATGGTCATGCAGGTCCGCATGATCCCCGTGGAGGCCGTCTTCCTGCGCTTCCCGCGGCTCGTCCGCGACCTGTCGGGCAAGCTCGGCAAGCAGGTCGAGCTGAAGCTCGTCGGGCAGGACACCGAGCTCGACCGCACCGTCGTCGACGCGCTCGGCGACCCGCTGGTGCACCTCGTGCGCAACGCGCTCGACCATGGCCTGGAGGCGGCGGAGGAGCGCGAGGCGGCGGGCAAGCCGTCCACCGGCACGCTGGAGATCGCCGCGACGCACGCGGGCGGCAACGTCGTCATCAGCGTGCGTGACGACGGCCACGGCATCGACCCGGCCAAGGTCGCGGCGAAGGCCGTCGAGCGCGGGCTCATCACCGCCGAGCAGGCGGAGTCGATCGACCAGCCGCGCGCGGCGGAGCTGCTGTTCGCCCCCGGGTTCTCGACCGCCGAGACGACGAGCGACATCTCCGGCCGCGGGGTCGGGATGGACGCGGTCCGCACCACGATCCGCGAGCTCGGCGGCGACGTCCACTTCTTCTCGGAGCTCGGGGTCGGCACGACCGCGCAGATCCGGCTGCCGCTCACGCTGGCGATCATGTCCGCGCTGCTGATCGAGGTGGACGGCCTGCCGTTCGCCGTGCCGCTCGAGCGCGTCGAGCGCACGGTGCGGCTGGAGGACCACGCCGTCCGCTCGGTCGCCGGCTCGCGCATGCTCGTGATGCGCGACGACGTCTTCCCACTGCTCGACGGCGGCGAGGCGCTCGGCCGCGGGCTGTCGGTCGGCGGCGACCACGCCGTCATCGTGACCAGCGGCGAGCGCACGATGGCGATCGCGGTCACGAAGCTCGTCGGGCAGCGGGAGCTGGTCACCCGGCCGCTGCCTCCCGACGTGTCCGAGAGCGCCGCCGTCTCCGGCGGCGCCGTCCTGTCCAGCGGCGACATCGCGCTGATCGTCGACTGCGACGCCCTCGACCCCGGCGCCGGCCTCGCCGTCGCCGCCTAGTGAGGCCATCCCCACCCATGCCCCAGTACACCGACCTCCAGCTCGATGCTCTCCGAGAGCTCGCCAACATCGGCTCCGGCAACGCGGGCACGGCGCTGTCGGCGATGCTCGGCCAGCCCGTCGACATCAGCGTGCCCGCGGCCAGCACCCTGCCGCTCGCCGACGCCGTCGAGGCCGCCGGCGACCCCGAGTCGCCGGCCACCGGCGTCGTGCTGCCGATCTGCGGCGACATCGAGGCGACCGTCCTGCTGCTCTTCCCGCCGGAGGACGAGCGGATCCTGAGCACCCTCCTGGGCGTCGAGCCCGGCACGGAGGACGGATGCTCGGCGCTCGGCGAGATCGGCAACATCCTCGGCTGCTCGTACGTCAACTCGCTGGCCGAGATGACCGGGCTGTCGATCGAGCCGCGGCCGCCGGTGACGGTGGCCGACATGGTCGGCGCGATCATGTCGTCGGTCCTCGCCGTCCGGGCCGACTCGACGAACCTCGCCCTGCTGATGGACTCGCGCCTGATGGTCGAGGGCCAGGCGTGCGAGCTCACGTTCCTGCTGCTGCCGAGCCTGGAGGGCATCGACGAGCTGCTCGGCAGGCTGGGGCTCGGGTGAGGAGGACTGAGCTCATGGTGCGCATGGGCGAGCTGGCGGTCTCGGCAAGTGCCGACGAGGTGCTCGTCTCGATCGGCCTGGGCTCGTGCATCGGCGTGGCCCTGTTCGACGTGCGGCGCCCGATCGTCGGCCTCGCCCACGTCATGCTGCCCGCCGCCGAGGCTCCTTCGGGGCCGGTGGCGAAGTTCGCGAACTTCGCGGTGCCGGCGCTCGTCGAGGAGGTCAAGGAGCTGGGAGCGACGCGTCTGGAGGCCGTCCTGGTCGGCGGCGCGCAGATGTTCTCGTTCAGCCGCGAGGACGGCGCGAACATCGGCGCGCGCAACGACGGGGCGGTCCGCGAGGAGCTCGACCGCCTCCGCATCCCGGTCCGCGCCGCCGCCACCGGCGGCAGCCGCGGCCGCACGGTCCGGGTCTACGTCGACGGCGTGCGGGTGACCGCGCGCGAGGTGGCGGGCGCGGAGCAACAGCTCTACGGAAGGGAAGCGCCATGAGCGGCGACCTGCTGGACGAGGCCCAGATCGCCAAGCTCTTCGACCAGGCGGCGAAGGGCAAGCTGAACCCCGACGTCAAGCTCGCCTCGCAGCCGACGCGGCGCGCCCGCGGCCTGCGCACGATCGACTTCCAGCACCCGACGAAGTTCACCGCCGACCAGGAGCGGCGCATCAAGCGCGCGCTGGAGCAGTTCTGCCGGACCGCGAACCGACGGCTGTCGGCCGAGCTGCGCGTCGACGTCGAGCTCGAGGTGATCGACGTCATGCAGCTCACGTGGTTCAACGCGCACGCCCAGATCCCGTACGACTCGATCTGCGGCGTGCTCGACGGGGGCGGCGAGTCCGAGGTGCGGATGCTGCTGTCGGCCGAGCAGTCGCTGGTGGTCAACTTCGTCGAGCGGCTGTTGGGCGGCACGCAGGCGGCACGCGAGCGCAAGCTCACCGACATGGACCTCGTCGTCGCCCGGCGCTTCTTCACGACGCTCACCTCCGAGCTGTCGGAGGTGTGGGAGGAGCTGGCGCGCACCGAGCTGGCGCTGCTGCGGCTCGACCACCAGCCCGAGACCGCGAACATGGCGAGCGCCAGCGAGCCGACCCTGGCCCTGGTCATGGAGGGAAGGCTGGATCGCGTCTCCTCGACGTGCGTGCTGCTCGTCCCCTACCGCTCGGCCGGCGGCGTCGTGCACGCGTTCGGCGCGGGCAACGGCGCGGGCGGGCGCGACCCGCGGATCGCCCGTGCGGTCGACGCGGCGCTGCGCGACGTCTCGGTCGCGGTCCGCGCGGAGGTCGCGGCGACGACGATGTCGTTGGAGGAGGTCCTCGCCCTCCAGCCCGGCGACACCGTCCAGTTCCGCACCCCGGTCGCCGCCGGCGTGACGCTGATGGCCGACAAGGTCGCGGTGCACACCGCGCAGCCCGGGCGCTGCGGGCGCCACCGGGCGGTCCAGGTCACCGCCGCGGTCGAGGAGGGATCGGAGTGAGCAGCACCGACGACGCCCTGCTGCGGATCGGCGAGTCGACCGCGGAGGCGGTGCTCGGCGTGCTCGCGGTCTTCTGCCCCGAGGAGGGCCAGCTCGCGGCCGGCCGCGTCTCCGCCGTGCCGACCGGGACGCATCCGATGGAGGGCGTCCCGGTGCCCTCCGTCGCCACCGCGGTCTCCTACGTCGACGGCGTCACCGGCGGCAACGTCTTCGTCATGACGGTCAAGGCCGCGCGGCGGCTGGCGGCGTCGATGATGGGCGAGCCGCTGCCCGAGGACGACGGGGAGCTGACCGAGCTCGACCTGTCGGCCATGGGCGAGGCGATGAACCAGATGATGTCGTCGGCGGCGATGGCGACCAGCAGGGTGCTCGGCAAGGAGGTGGAGATCGCCCCGCCGGAGATCCATCAGCTCATGGATCCCGCCGAGGGCATCTCGATCTTCGACCCGACCCCGCACGCGATCACCGCGCAGTTCTCCGTGCTCGGCGAGCCGTGCCGGCTCGTGCAGCTCATCCCGAACGCCTTCATCGTGCGGATGAACCGCGCGCTGAACGAGATGACGACGGAGTACGCGAACGAGTACACCGACGCGCCGCTCAGCCACACGGTGCGGACCGTCCCGCTGCGCCTGTGGGCGGAGCTCGGCCGCGTGCGGATGCCGCTGAGCCGGCTGGTCGGCCTGCCCACCGGCGCCGTCGTCGCGCTCGACCGCGAGGTGGACGAGCCGATCGACCTCTACGTCGACGACATGCGCTTCGCCACCGGGCGCCTCCTCGTGACCGACGAGGCCGAGTGGGCCGTCCGCATCGAGGCGGTCCACGGCCTCCCGACCTCCCCCGTCCAGATCCCAACCACCACCAAAGGAGACTGACCCATGGCCCGTGTCCTCGTGGTCGACGACGCAGCGTTCATGCGCAAGATGGTCACCGACGCCCTCACCAAGGGCGGTCACGACGTGGTCGGCGAAGCCGGCAACGGCGCTGAGGCGATCGATCGCTTTGCCGAGCTCCGTCCCGACCTCACGACGCTCGACATCACCATGCCCGAGAAGGACGGGCTCGCCGCCCTGCGCGAGATCATCACGCTCGACCC
>JANJUA010000427.1 GCA_024710825.1 Solirubrobacteraceae bacterium | reverse complement strand
CTCGCTCTCGGCGACGCCCAGCCTGCCGAGAACTTCACTAGTGTATGCGCCGATCGGCACGGTATCGGAGCCAATGGCGATCGTCACCCCGGGCTCGGTCAGGTCCTCCGTCGATGCGATGTCGCTGTCCGCGGGGACCGCGAGCACGAGCGCGTTGGTGACGAACACCTCGGGCTCCTCGACGAGCCCCTCGGCGGCGAGCTCCTCGGGCAGCTTCGCGTTCGCCGCCGCGTAGACGTCGGGCTCGACGCCCTGACGGATCTGCGCCGCCAGCTCGTCGGAGCCGGCGAACGACAGCCGCACCTCCGCGCCCTCGAAGTCGCTGCTGCACGCGGTCAGGGCGTCCGTCAACGAGGCCGCGGCGGACACGACGAGATCGGGCTTGGAGCCGGCCGCGTCGCCGCCGCATCCGCCGACGGCGAGCGCGAGCAGCAGGACGAGATGCCTGGACATTGCCTAGGAAGTTATCGGAGATCGGTAGGCTCCGAGCATGCCCTCCGACGCCGAGCCGATCGACGGCATGGTCCGCATAGGCACGGCCGCGCAGGCGATAGGCGTCAGCATCGAGACGCTGCGCCGATGGGAGCGCGACGGGCGGATCGCGTTCGAGCGGCGAGGAAAGCAGCGCTACCTCGCCGCGGAGGACCTGGCCAGCCTCCTGCGCGACCGGGGCGCGGGCGGCGACCGCTCCAGCGCCCGCAACCGCATGGCCGGCGTCGTCGTCTCCGTCGAGAAGGACGGCGTCATGGCGAAGGTCGAGATGGCGTGCGGCCCGTACCGCATCGTCTCGCTCATGTCCCGCGAGGCGGCCGACGAGCTGGGCCTGCGCCCCGGTGTCACCGCCACGGCGGTCGTCAAGTCCACCACGGTGATCGTCGAGCGCTGACCCGTGCGGCGGGGCTATGGTGGCGCCATGGACCTGCTGACCGCCTACGAGGTCCCGCCTTCGCCCGCGCGCGTGCACCAGCCGACCCGGCCGCCGCTTCGGGTGGCCGCCGTCCAGCACCGCTGGCATCCCGACCCCGCCGAGCACGAGGCCGCGCTCGCCGATGCCATCCGACTGGCCGCCGCCGAGGGCGCCCGGCTCGTGTGCCTTCAGGAGCTGACGCTGTCGCCGTATCTCGCGGTCGTCGAGGACGGCCCGAAGGACGCCGCGGAGGCGATCCCGGACGGGCCCACCACGCGCTTCGCCGTCCGGATGGCGGCCGAGACCGGCGTCCACGTCCACGCCTCGCTCTACGAGGCGGCCGATCCCGACGGCGACGGCCTCGGCTTCAACACCGCGATCGTCGTCGCGCCCGACGGCGCCGTCGTCGCCCGGACCCGCAAGCTGCACATACCCGTGACCGCCGGCTACCACGAGGACCGCTACTTCCGTCCCGGGCCGGCCGAGGACGGCTTCCCGGTGCTCGAGCTGGGCGACGCGCGCCTCGGCTTCCCGACGTGCTGGGACCAGTGGTTCCCCGAGCTCGCGCGCGCCTACGCCCTGGCGGGCGCGGAGGTGATCGTGTACCCGACGGCGATCGGGTCGGAGCCCGACCATCCCGGGTTCGACACCGAGCCGCTGTGGGAGCGCGTGATCGTCGCCAACGGCATCGCCAACGGGACGTTCATGGTCGCGGTCAACCGGATCGGCGCCGAGGGCCCGCTGACGTTCTACGGGTCGAGCTTCGTGTCGGACCCGTACGGGCGCGTGCTGGTCCAGGCGCCGCGCGACCGCCCGGCGGTGCTCGTCGCCGATCTCGAGCTCGACCAGCGCCGCGACTGGCTCGACCTGTTCCCGTTCCTGCGCACCCGGCGCCCGGACGCCTACGCTCCGTTGACCACGCCGTGATCGCCGACGTCCCCCCGCCCCCGATCCACCAGGACCCGATCCCGTTCGGCGCCGAGCGCCGCGCCGACATGCGCCGCTACGCGCGCCGCCACTACGGCATCCGCTCGGCCCGGCTGAAGCCGCGCACGATCGTGCAGCACGTCACCGTCAACACCTCCTACCGGGCGACCTGGAACACGTTCGCGCCCAACGTCGCCGACGGCGAGCTCGGCGAGCTGCCCGGCACCTGCACGCACTTCGTGGTCGACCGCCGCGGCGGGATCCACCAGCTCGTGCCGCTGGAGCTCATGTGCCGCCACACCGTCGGCCTCAACCACGTGGCGATCGGCATCGAGCACGTCGGGATGGCCGACGGCGACGTGATGGGCAACGCACGCCAGCTCGAGGCGTCGCTGCGGCTGACGCGCTGGCTCCAGGCCGAGCACGACATCCGCACGCGCGACGTGATCGGCCACAACGAGTCGCTCACGAGCCCGTATCGCGTCGAGCGCGTCGCGCGCCTGCGCGACCAGACGCACGGCGACATGACGCCTACGACGATGCGCCGCTACCGGCGCCAGCTCGGGCGGATCGGCTAGCTGGGCCGCTCGCGGACTTGCCGGACCCGGGTGAAGGGTGCTCGATCGGCCTCGCTGGCTAAAGCCGAACCGATCACACATCGTCCTCCGTCGGAGGCCGGACGCCTCGCCTCTCAGCCGCTTCAGCGAGTCCGTGGGCAGCTCACTAGCGCTCCGTGGCGCGCACGGCGGGTCAGACCAGGACCGACAGCGGTCGCTCGAGGCCAGCGCGCAGGTCGGCGAGGAACGGCGCGCCATCGGCACCATCGAGGATCCGATGGTCGGCGACGAGCGTGAGCGTCAGGCACGGCGCCGCCACGATCGAGTCGTCGGCGTCGACGATCGGCCGACGCACGATCGCGCCCGCGCAGAGGATCGCGGCCTGCGGCGGATTCACGATCCCGGCGAAGCGGTCGATTCCGAGCATCCCGAGGTTTGAGACCGTGAACGTCCCGCCGTCGAGCTCCGCCGGCGTGAGCGTGCCCGCGCGAGCCCCCTGGACCAGGCGGCGCGCCTCCGCCGCCAGAAGCCCGAGCGGCAGGCGGTCGGCGTCGAGCACGGTGGGGACGACGAGCCCGGCGTCGGTGGCGACCGCGAGGCCCACGTTCACGCGGGCGAACTGCTCGACGTGATCGCCGCGGAAGGCGCCGTTGACGCGCGGGTGGCGCCGCAGCGTGGCCGCGGCTGCCTTGACGAGCAGGTCGTTCACCGTCGGCACCGGGTCGGTGGCCGCGCGAAGCTCCTCGCGGAGCGCGAGCGCCGCGCGCATGTCGACGTCTACCTGGAGCGCGAAGTCGGGGACGGTCGAGCTCGACTCTGACATGCGTCGCGCCACCGTCCGCTGGATGCGCGACAGCTCCACGCGCGTGCCGGCCCGGTCGGTCGGCGCTGACGGCTCGCCGGATTCGGGCACCACGGGTGTCGGTGGCGCGGGAGCGGCGAGGTCGAGCTCCGGCGTGGCCAGGACAGCCGTCGGCGCGTCGTCTGTCGGCGTCCCGCGCGCGGCGATGACGTCGCGCTTGAGGATCCGTCCGCGCGGCCCGCTGCCGGGGACCGTGGCGAGGTCGACGGCCAGCCGCGCTGCTGCCCGC
>JANJUA010000420.1 GCA_024710825.1 Solirubrobacteraceae bacterium | reverse complement strand
GCCCACGTGCCCGCGTCGAAGAACGAGCGCGCATCGGTGGGCTCCTCGACGAAGTTCGGGTAGTCGCCCACGTGGTACGGCGCCAGCGACGCCTCGATCCGCCGGAGGGTCGCCCGCGTGGCCCGGGCGGTGTCGGCGTCCGGGGCGACGCCGAGCGAGAACGCGCAGATCGAGCCCGGCAGCGTGGCGCGGGCGCCGGCGGCCACGTCGGCTCGGGCCAGCGCTCCGCCCATGTGGCGCAGCTGCACCATCGAGATAGTCGCGTCCGCCTCGGGACCGACGGCGTCGACGAGCGCGTCGATGCCCCCGGCCGGCACGCCGTCGAGGAGCTGGTGGCCTGAGAGGAACGGCAGGGGGTCGCGCGGGTCCATGGCCAGCTCGCCGAGCGCGGCCGGGGGCACCATCGCGAACGTGTCCATCAGCGGGCCGAGCCCGCGCACCGGCGCCATCAGCCGCCGGCCTTCGGCCTCGCTGCCGGCGAACACGCCCCACACCACGACGAACGAGCCGCCGCGCAACGCGTCCGGCAGCGCCGGATCCGGCGGGAAGTGCAGGACCGCCGCCCAGGTCATCATCTCCTCGGGCAGCGTCGCCAGCAGGTCGTGCCAGGCGTGCAGCACCTCGCGCGTGCGGGCGAAGGGGAAGAAGCACGCGCCGGCATGGAGCTCGGGGTACGGGTAGACGGCGAACTCGATCGCCGTCACCACGCCGAAGTTGCCCCCGCCACCGCGCAGCGCCCAGAACAGCTCGGGCTCGTGGACGGGGTCGGCGCGCACGAGGTGACCGTCGGCCGTCACCAGCTCGAGCGCCGTGACGCTGTTGGTCTGGAGGCCGTGCTTGCGCGCCAGCCAGCCCATGCCGCCGCCGAGCGAGTACCCGGAGATGCCCACGTCGGGCGACGATCCGTGCAGGGCGGCCAGGCCGAGCTCCGAGAGCGCCGGGGTCACCTGGTTCCAGCGCACGCCGGCGCCGACGCGAACGCGGCGCGCGTCGGCGTCGATGGCGATGTCGTCCAGACCGCCGACGTCGACGACGATCGTGTCGTCCAGGGGTCCCAGCGGACCGGCGTTGTGGCCGGTCGACTGAGGCGCGACGCGCAGGCCGTGGGCGCGGGCATGGCGGACGGCGGCGATCACGTCGCCCTCGTCGAGCGGCCGGACGATCGCCACCGGCCGCTGGTCGACGAGCAGGTTGAAGGCCCGACGTGCCTCGTCCCACGTGGGATCGGCGGGGTGGACGACCCGATCGGCGAACGTCGAGCGGCTGGGCGCAGCGGTGATGGTCATGGCCGCGAGCCTCCACCCACGCCGTGCCCCGCGCATCGCGGCCGACCCCAGTCTGCGACCCCAGGATTTGCGCCGTCGACCCGCAGTCGGCCGGGCGCAATCAGCCCGTGGGCGCCGCCAGCGCCGCCCCCAGGTCGCGCCGTGAGCCGATCCCGAGCTTGCGATAGCAGCTCGAGAGATGGACCTCGACCGTCTTGAGGGTCACGTACAGCTCCTGGGCGATCTCCTTGTTGGTCCGCCCCTCGGCCGCCAGCCGGGCGACCCGGCGCTCGCTGACCGTCAACGAGCCCGCGCCCGTCCGCTCCGGGCCGCGAGGACGCACGCCGGTCGCGTACAGCTCGGCGCGCGCCCGCTCGACGAGTCCGTCGGCGCCGCAGCGGTGCGCGAGCTCCAGCCCCCGTCGCAGGGGCTCACGAGCGTCGGTCGGATGGCGCGCCAGCCGCAACGCCCGGCCCAACGACAGCAACGCGGCCGACAGCTCGTAGCGCGCGGTCGAACGCTCGAGCACGCCCACGGCCTCCTCCAGCCGGTCGACTCCGTCGCACGGGTCGATCTCGCCCAGCGTGCGCAGGGATTGGCCGACGACCCCCGCGGCCCCGAACCGGCGGGCGAGCGCGATCTCCTCGTGCGCCAGGGCCAGCGCCTCCTCGCCTCGACCGAGCGCGGTGAGGGCGCGGGCGCGCAGCGACCGCCATGGCGGCCAGCCGGGAAACGCGCCGATCGCCGCCTCGTACTCCTCCAGCCGACGCGTGACGTCGAGCGCCTCCGGGTGCCGACCTTCGGCGACGAGAAGCTGGGCACGGCTGCCGAGCACCTGGGCGAATCCGTCGCTGCCGTCGTCGTCGTGCTGGGCGCCGTCGAGGACGGCACGCGCGGCGGCGAGGTCGCCGCGCAGCGTCAGCGCGGCGGCCAGGTACGCCGGGCCGTAGGTCTCGCGCGAGCGGCGGCGCCCCCATTCGGCGAAACGCTCGCGCGCGGCCTCGAGGCGCTCCTGCGCGTCGCGCAGGTCTCCGCGCCAGAGCAGCGTCCGCGCGCTCCAGAGCTGCACGCTGAGCACGCCGACGAGCGAGCCGCGCCGGTGCGCGTGGTCGAGCAGCTTCTCCCACCCCGTGAGGGCCTCGTCGCGGTCGGCCATCGTCAGCACCATCAGCGCCGGGACCGGGAAGAGCCCCGGATCGGCGGCGATGAGGACATCGCCCGCCAGCGCCGTCTCGGCCAGCTCCGCGCAGCTCCCGGCGTCGGCTCCGGCCATCGCCAGGCAGAACGACACCATCGCCGCGAGCATCTTCGCCCCGGGGCCGTCGCCCTCGATCGCGATCGCGTCCAGCTCCGCGGCCGTGGGCGTGCCGCCGATGCCGTAGCGCGCCGCGGCCAGCTCCAGCGCACGCAGCGCCTGACGCTCGTCGACGAGCTCGGGCGGCGCCTCGGCCGCGGCACGGCGGACCACCGCCGCCGCCTCACCGGGAGGGGCCGTGAAGAACAGCACGCGCCCGAGGATCGCCGCCGTACGCGCCCGCTGGCGCGGGTCGTCCAGCGCCTGCCACGCCTCCCGCAGGTGCGCGGCGGCAGCCGGCCCCGAGGTAAGCGTCTCCGCGACGCCCAGATCGAGCAGCAGCCGCGGCCGGCGCTCGGCCGCAGGCGGCTCCTCGATCGCGCGCGCCAGCAGCGAGACCGCGGTGTCGGCGGCGCCGCGGGCTCGTGCGGCGGCGGCCGCGGCGGCGAGCACGTCCACGACCCAGGGGTCGCCGCGGCGAGGCGCGATCAGCAGGTGCGTGGCGATCTGCTCGGGGGGCGCGTCGCGCTCGGCCAGCACGGCGGCGGCGCGCGCATGTCGCAGGTTGCGCTCGCTGAACGGCATCTCGTGGTAGATCGCGTCGCGCACGAGCGGATGGACGAACCGGGCCGGGGCATGCGGGGCGAAGATGTCGGCGCGAGTCAGCGCGGCGGCCGCGGCCGCCGCATCGGCTTCGCCGAGGTCGGCGAGCGCCGCGACGACCCGCATGTCGGCCGGGCCCAGCACCGCCAGCGCCTGGGCGACCGCGACCGCATCCGGACCGAGCCGGTACAGGCGCAGCAGCACCGTCCTGGAGATCGCGCCCGGACCGATCCGCCGCACCGCGTCGACCTCGCCCGCGTCCGGCCGCACCCCCTCGACGGCCAGGGAGGACAGAAGCTGGCCCAGCAGCAGCGGGTTGCCTCCGGTGGCCTCCATGCACGCGTCGACGAAGGCGGGGTGGCCCTCGTCCCCGAGGCGCTGCGCCACCAGCCCGGTCACCCCCGCCTCGGTCAACGGCCGCGGGGCGATGCGAACCGCATCGGGGTGGGAGGCCAGCTCGGCGACGAGCACGGAATCGGTCCCCGGCTCGCCGGTGCGCAGGCTCAGCGCCAGCGCGATCCCCGACCCCGGCAGCCGGCGAGCGATGTAGGCCAGGCAGCGCAGCGACGGCGCGTCGCACCAGTGAAGGTCGTCGACGACGAGCATCAGCGGGCGATCCTCGGCGAGGTTGGCCGCCAGCCAGTAGACCCCGTGGAGGGCGGCGAACGAGCCGTCACCGGACGTCGCCGCCGGTCCGCCGACGACGTCGAAGACCGCGGCGGCCGAACCGGCGGCGCCCGCCAGCAGCCGTTCGCGCTCGCGCGGATCGGTGAGCGGCGCCTCGAAGAGCTGACGCACGACGCCGAACGGGAAGTCGCGCTCCAGATGGGCCCCGCGCGCCACGCGCACGCGGACGCCGCGCTGCCCGGCCGCGACCGCCAGCGCCTCTACGAGCCGGCTCTTTCCGATGCCGGCCGGACCGTCGATCAGCACCAGCGACGAGCCGCCTTCGCCGGTCCGCCGCGACACGTCGGCCAAGGCCTCGAGCTCCCGCTCGCGCTCGACGAGCGGCGAGGTTCCGTCCGCCGTAGGACCGCCTGTCGTCGCCTCCGCCACGCGCTCTCTCCCCGCGGCCTGCGCCGGGAGCCCGGCGCCGCTGGCGCCAGCCTAATGCAGGCGAACGGCCGCGCGCCACCGCAGCCGGACGCCGTCAGCCCGCTCGGTCCGTCGCCGCGGCCCGCCAGGCCCGCCGCACCGACACGCGCGTGCGGAGCTGGAGCACGGAGCCCGCGTAGAGTCGCGCCGCCAGCGGCACGAGCGCGGCGATCGTCGCCAGGGCGATCGCCAGCGAGACGACTACCTCGGCCGTGGACGCGTCGCCCGCGATGATCCGCGGCGCCATCACCAGCGGCGAGGACAGCGGCACGTACGCCGCCACCCGGGCGAGCAGGCCGTCGGGGCTCTGGAGCGCCACGAACCCGACGAAGTAGGAGGCGGTGATGGCCAGCGTCAGCGGCGCCGCCGCCGACTGGAGATCCTCCTGGCGCGGCACCAGCGCGCCCGTCACCGCGAACAGGCACGAGTAGATCGCGTAGCCGACGACGTACCAGGCCAGCGCCACCCCGATCGCGACGGCGACGTCCGAGCTCACCTCGATGCTGCCCGTGGCGAGCGCCGCCACGCCGCCGATCACGGTGACCAGCAGCAGCTGCCCGAGCCCGACCAGGCCGATCCCGACGATCTTGCCCGCGAGCAGCTGCCACGGCCGGATGGTCGCGAGCAGCACCTCCACGATCCGGGATGTCTTCTCCTCCACGACCCCGGTGGCAACCGCCATCCCGTAGCTGAGCAGCTGCCCGAAGAGGATGAGCACGACGACGAACGCGACGAGCTCGGCGGCGCCGTCGTCCTCGGGCTCCAGCGAGGCGACCGCGAGCGGGGGCGGGGAGAGGGCGTCGCTCACCGCCGCGGGGTCGAGCCCCGCTCCGCGCAGCGTCTGCGCCGCGCGCACCCGGGCGGACGCCTCCTGGAGCACCGCCGCGAGGCCGTCGTCGGCGTTCCGCTCGAAGAGGATCTCGCGGCCGTCCAGGACGGCCGCGTCCACGTCGCCGTCGCGCAGCGCCTGCTCGGCCGCCGCGCGGTCGTCGAGCCGTCGGGTCACCACGCCGGGGTCGAGCTGCCGCGCGGCGTCGCCCACCTGCGCGGACGCCGGACCGACGACGGCGACCGTCTCGCGATCGTCTCCGCCGCCGACGACCCCGGCGGCCACCGCGATGCCGACGACGATGACGAGCGAGAGCACCGTCGAGAGCTGCAGCGAGCGCTGGCGCAGGCGCGTGGCGATCTCGCGCAGGGCGACGAGCCGAGCCTCCCTCACGCGGGCGCCACCGCGTCGCGGAACAGCTCCGTCAGCGTCCTGCGCTCCTCGGAGAGGTGGCGCAGCGAGCCCGCCGCGCGTGCCGCGTCCACCAACGCGTCCTCGTCGGCGCCGTCGCCGAGCTCCACGAGCAGCTCGTCCCCGCGCCGCTCCACGACCCGCACGCCGGCCACCGCTCCGGCCCAGCCGTCAGCGGCGCCCTCGACCCGCAGCCGCCGCAGCGGCGGCCCGGCGGCCGCGCGCAGCCGCGACAACGGCCCGGTGGCGACGAGCCGTCCGCCGGCGACGATCGACACCTCGTCACACAGCCGCTCGACCAGCTCGAGCTGGTGCGAGGAGAAGACCACCGGCACGCCCGCGCGCGCCCGCTCGGCCAGCACCTCGGCCAGGACGTCGACGCCCATCGGGTCCAGCCCCGAGAACGGCTCGTCGAGCACGAGCAGCTCCGGGTCGTGCACGAGCGCGGCGCCCAGCTGCACCCGCTGCTGGTTGCCGAGCGACAGCGACTCGACGACCTCGTCGCCGCGCTCGGCGAGCCCGAGCCGCCGCACCCAGCGGTCGGCGGCCTCGTGCGCCGAGGCGCTGTCGCGGCCGTGCAGGCGGGCGAGGTAGGCGAGCTGCTCGCGCACCCGCATCTTCGGGTACAGGCCGCGCTCCTCCGGCATGTAGCCGAAGCGCCTGCGGTCGTTCTCGTCGGCCGGCGCGCCGCGCCAGCGGACCTCGCCCGCGTCGGCGCCGAGGACGCCGAGGACGATGCGCATGGCGGTCGTCTTGCCGGCTCCGTTCGGGCCGACGAAGCCGTGCAGCGACCCGGCGGACACGGAGAAGGTCAGGCCGTCGAGCGCCATCACGTCGCCGTAGCGCTTGGTGAGACCGTCGAGCTCCAATGGGGCGTGGCTGTCTCGCATGCTCTTCGTCCGGGTGCCCGACGGGGCGCGATCCGAAGCAGGGTCCCAGGAGCGCCAGGCGGGCTCAGGCCCAGCGCAGGCCCTTCGGCTCGGGACGCATGCGGATCAGCCGCGCGGGGATCCCGCCGACGACGGCGTTGGCGGGCACGTCCTTCGTCACGACCGCGCTGGTGCCCACGATCGCGTTGTCGCCGATCGTCGCGCCGCGCAGGATGCAGGCGCCGTAGCCGACCCAGACGTTGTGCCCGACGCGCACGTCGCGCTTGTAGATGCCCTGCTCTCGGATCGGTCGCTCGACCTCCACGACGCCATGGTCGAAGTCGATGAGCATCACCCGGTCGGCGACTATGCACTCGCGCCCGATCGAGACGTGCTGGAAGGAGGAGATCGTGCACTCCTGACCGAGGACGCTCTTGGCCCCGATGCGCACCTCGCCCTCGTGCGAGCGGATCTTCGTGCCGTGGCCGAGCCACGACCAGCGGCCGAGGTGGACGCGGGCGTCCTTGCCGATCTCGAGCTTCACGCCGGGGCAGACGAACGCGATCCCGTCGGTCTTCAGCCGGCCGCGGAAGCGCAGCTTCAGCCAGCCGAGCCGCACGAGCAGCCGCAGGTAGCCGAACTTCAGCATCCGGTTGCGGCGCATGAAGCGCAGCAGCGTGAGCGGCCCGCCGTGGAGCGGGGGCGGCTCGCCGCGCACGTCGGGCGCGACGGTGGGAGGCTGGGCCGGGGAGAGGAGCGGCATGGGGCCCGGAGCATCGTAATGCCATGATGCGGCCCGCCATGGCTGCCGACCCCACCCTCGCCCAGCGCCTCCTCGAGGGCGACCGCCGCGCGCTGGCGCGCGCGATCACGCTCGTCGAGAACGAGGACCCCGCGGGCTACGCGATCGTCCAGGAGATCTACCCCCACACCGGCAGGGCCGCGGTGTTCGGGCTCACCGGCCCGCCCGGCGTAGGCAAGTCGACGCTCATCGGGGCCCTGACGAAGGCGCGCCGCGCCGCCGGCCGCACCGTCGCGGTGCTCTCGATCGACCCGTCCTCGCCGTTCACCCAGGGCGCCGTTCTCGGCGACCGCATCCGGCTGACCGAGCACTTCCTCGACCCGGGCGTCTTCATCCGCTCGATGGCGAACCGCGGCGCGCTCGGCGGCCTGTCGGAGGCCGCCCTGCAGGCCGCGCTGCTCATGGATGCCGCCGGCAAGGACGACGTCTTCCTGGAGACGGTCGGCGTCGGCCAGGCCGAGGTCGACATCATCGACCACGCCGACACGGTCGTGCTGGCGCTCATGCCCGGCTCCGGCGACTCGATCCAGGCGCTCAAGGCGGGCGTCATGGAGATCCCGGACATCATCGTCGTCAACAAGAGGGACCATCCGCTGACGGAGACGATGGTCCGCGAGATCCGCGGGGTCCTCTCGCTAGCGCCGCAGCGCGGCTGGCGGGTGCCGATCGTCCAGACCGAGGCGTCGCGCGGAGAGGGAATCGACGAGCTCGTGACCAAGCTCGACGAGCACCGCGCCTACATCGAGGCGGAGGGGACGCTCAGCGAGCGCCGCCGCCGCAACCTGCGCAACGAGGTGCTCGCGCTCGCCACCGCCCGCCTGCGTCGCCGGCTGGAGGAGGGCCTCGAGGAGGACGAGCAGTTCGCGCGCCTCCTCGACGAGGTCGTGGCCCGCCGCACCGATCCCGCGACCGCGGCCACTGCGCTGCTGGCCAAGGCCGGGACCGACGCGTAGGCCCCCGGGCCGGTCTCGGCGCCCCTAGCCCGAGACGCCGCCTCGGCGGCGCACCCAGTTGGCCACGAGCAGCCCGGCCACGCCGATCGCGATCGCGATCACCGCCACCCGGCCCGTGCCGCCGACCGAGTCGGAGATCGCGTCCCAGTTGTTGCCGAGCTGCTGGCCGATGACGATCAGGATCGTGTTCCAGACCGCCGAGCCGATCGTGGTCAGGGCGACGAAGCGCCACAGCGGCATCGGCGCCATGCCGGCCGGGATCGACACGACGCTGCGCGCCCCGGGGACCAGGCGTGCGCCCAGCACGACCCAGTCGCCCCAGCGCTCGAACCACCGCTCGGCGTGACGGATCTCGTTCGGGCCGATGCGCAGCACGCGTCCCCACCGCTCCACGGCGGGTCGCCCGCCGTAGCGGCCGACCGCATAGAGGATCAGCGCCCCGATCAGGGCGCCGAGCGTGGCCGCGGCGATCGTGGCGATCAGGTTCAGGTTCCCCTGGGACACCTCGTAGCCGGCGAACGGCAGCACGATCTCCGAGGGGATGGGCGGGAAGAGGTTCTCGAGCACCATGATCGCCACGAGGCCGGTGTATCCGGCGCTCGTGACGGCATCGCGCGCGACGTCGTCGAGGGCAGCGAGCATTCCCCCTAGGGTGCCCTAAACGGCAGTCGGCTCGTCCCCGCCCTGGCCGCGTGCCACAGCCGGCGCTCCCGGAGCGCCAGTCCGACGAGCCCCACGGCCACCGCCGCGAGCACGATCGCCTCGCCCGTGCCGATCGTCGCGCCGAAGCGCGGCAGCACGTCCTGCACGCCGCCCCAGGGGATCGGTCCCGTCGGCGGCTGGAGGCCGCCGCCGTCGCCCAGCCGCAGCCCCACGACGAGCCACGCGGTGCCGGCCAGCGTCAGCGCCGCGAGCGCCGCTCCGGCCCGCGGCGCGTGGCGCAGCCCCCATGCGGCCAGCGCGGCGCCGACGGGCACGACCGGCAGCAGCAGCCGCGTCGGGGCCCAGTCGCCGTGCAGGGTGGGGGCGAGGAACGTCGCGACCGCGAGCTGCGTCGCGCACAGCGCCGCCAGGAACCCGGCCGCCACCTCGACGTGCACCTGGTCGGGCACGGCGACGGCGAGCCGGTCGCGCCGCGAGCGCCACAGCAGCCACAGCCCCACGAAGCCCAGCGCCGCGAACGGCGCCCAGCGCAGCATGCCGTCGTCGCGGTCCAGCCACCACCCGACGAGCCGCGGCCAGCGCTCGAGCACCTCCCCGAGCGAGCTCGCCCCGATGCCGCCGCCGGGCGCCAGCGAGGCCGCGTACGGGGTCAGCCCGCCGTAGAGTCGGTCGACGAGCGTCACGTAGAGGACCCCGGAGAACAGCACGACCTCGATCGCCACGAGCGCGGCGAACGCGCGCCGGCGCCGTCGCAGCCAGCGGGCGAGCGCCGCGGCGCAGCCTGCCGCCACCGGGATCAGCGAGGCGGCGAGCCAGGGCAGTACCGCGATGGCGCTGGCGCAGGCGAGGGCCGCTCGGCGCCCCGGCCGCTCGCGCACCTTGAAGGCGGCGAGCGCCGCCGCCGCCAGGACCGTCCCGCCGACGGCCTCGGGGGAGATCCGCGTCGCCGCCGCGACCACCGGAGGCGACAGCCCGGCGACGACGGCCGCGCGCGTGGCCCATGGGTCCGGCACGACGTAGCGCCCGATCGCGGCGGCGAGCACGAAGCCGACCGCCACGAGCGCGGCGAGCCAGAGCTGCACGAGCGTCGGGCCGCCGAGCGCGTAGGCGGGGGCGACGAGCAGCGGGAAGCCGATGCCCTGCGGCTCGAGCAGCCGCCCGCTCACGAGCCCGGCGGTCGGCCGCAGCGGGGGGCCGCCGAACGCGGTCCAGGCGCGGGCCTCGTACTCGTCGCGCAGGTCGACGCCGTGGTCGTCGACGATCGACTTCGCCGTCAGCAGCACGTGCGCCTCGCGCGGCGACCAGCGCTCGCCGGCGGGCGACGCGTCGAGGCCGACCGTGGTCGCGTAGACGGCGAAGAGGACGAGCCAGATCCCGAGGGCCCTGCGCACAGCCCGGGAGCCTAGAAGCCGCCTCAGCGGCGGCCGCCCGGGCGCCCGCTACGTGGTGGGCGGCGGGGACGCCGAGGCGCCGTCGAGCAGGCTGCTCGCCTCGTCGGCCACCTCCACGTCGACCATGACGTCGTAGTGGTCCGCGGTCATGCGGCTCGCCGAGCGGAAGTCCCGCTGGCCGCCGGACGCGGCCTGGAAGATCGCCCCGAGGATCGCGCCCACGATGGCGCCCCAGATCAGGCCGTAGAGGATGATCCAGCCGGCTCCGACGTCGTTCGCCGAGATCGCCCACAGGAAGATCCCGAACAGCCCTCCGATGAGCGCGCCGCCGCCCGCGCCGCGCAGCGCGGCCGAGCCGACCGTCTCGCGGCCGAGGACCTGCTCCTCGAAGCGCAGTCCGCGACCGACGATCGCCACGCGCGCGACCGGGAAGCCCCGGTCCGAGAGGAGGTCCACGGCCCGCTGGGCCTCGGGGTAGGACTCGTAGGTGCCGACGGAGCGGCGGGGCCCGGTCGGCGGCGTCTGATCGGCCATGGGGACGAAACTACCCGGCCGCGCGCGCTCGCGCCAGGTCCACGAGCAGACGCACGCCGAAGCCGGTGGCGCCCTTGGCCGCGTAGGGCTTGCCGCCGTCCCAGGCCAGACCCACGATGTCGAGGTGCGCCCACGGCACGTCGCCGGTGAAGCGGCGCAGCAGCTCGGCGGCCGTGATCGCCCCGCCCATCCGCCCCTCGACCGCGTTGTTCAGATCGCCGACGGTCCCCTTGACCTGCTCGGCGTACTCCGGGTGCAGCGGCAGGCGCCACAGCAGGTCTCCGCTGGCGTCGGCCGCGCGCAGCAGCTCCTCGGCCCAGGCGTCGTCGTCGGCGAGCAGCCCCGCGTAGGTGCGGCCCAGCGCGACGCGGATCGCGCCGGTGAGCGTGGCGACGTCGACCAGCGCCTCCGCTCCCAGGTCGACGGCGTGGGCGAGGCAGTCGGCCAGCACGAGCCGGCCCTCGGCGTCGGTGTTGTTGACCTCGATCGTCAGGCCGTTGCCCGCGGTGACGACGTCGCCGGGGCGCATCGCGCGGCCGCTGACGAGGTTCTCGGTGGCGCCGACCACGGCCAGCACCCGGACCGGCAGGTCGAGCGCGGCGATCGCGCCCAGCGCCTCGAGCACGGCGGCGCCGCCGGCCATGTCGAACTTCATCTCCGCCATCGAGGCCGCGGGCTTGATCGAGTAGCCGCCGCTGTCGAACGTGACGGCCTTGCCGACCAGTCCGAGCAGCGGCCCCTCCGGGGACCCGTCGTAGCGGGCCACGATGAGCTGCGGCTCGGCGTCGGAGCCCTGCGCGACGGCGGCGAACGCGCCCATGCCGAGCGCGGCGATCCCGTCGCGGCCCTCGACCTCGACGGAGATCGCCGGATGCTCGGCGGCGAGCGCGCGGGCGCGGTCGGCCAGGGTCGTCGGGGTGAGCAGGTTCGCGGGCGTGTTCGCCAGGTCGCGGGCGGCGTTCTGGGCCTCGGCGACGACGCGCGCCGTCTCCACCGGCTCGCTCACGTCGTGATGCGCCGAGAGCACGAGCTCGGCGATCGGGGGCGCCGGCTCATCGGGCGCGGCGCGCAGGCCGTCGAAGCGGTAGGCGGCGAGCAGCGTCCCCTCGACCAGCCCCGCGACCACCGGGTCGCCGACGTGGTGCGGGACCTCCCAGCAGAGCGCGGTCGTGCCGAGCTCGCGGGCCCGGCCGACGACCGTCGCCGCCGCGACGCGGGCGCGCTCGGCGTCGAAGGCGTCGCGCTCGCCGAGGCCGACGAGCAGGAAACGGCGCCCGCCCGCGTGGGCGAGGGCGAGGTGCTTGGGCGAGCGGCGGGCCTCGCCGCTGGAGAGGAGCGCCTGGAGGGCGCCCTCGTGGTCGTGGGCGACGTCCTCGCCCTCGAAGACGCCGACCGCGACGGTGTCGGCCGTCGTGGCGAGCGGGGAGTCCGTCGTAGCTGAGACGCGCATGGGACGCCAGACCTTAGGATCCGCGCTTCGCGAACCTTGCAAGGAGAGGCCGTTCCGACATGCCGAAGACCGTCGTCCTCAGCTCCGCTCGAACCCCGATCGGAAAGATGGGCGGGGCCCTGGCCTCGCTCGCCGCCACCGACCTCGGCGCGCACGCCGTCTCCGCCGCGCTCGAGCGCGCCGACGTCGCGCCCGAGCAGGTCGACCACGTCATCATGGGCACAGTGCTCCAGGCGGGCCAGGGGCAGATCCCGTCGCGCCAGGCGCAGATCAAGGCGGGCATCCCGAAGGAGGTCTCCTCCGAGACGGTCAACAAGGTCTGCGCGTCGGGCGTCCGGGCGACCGCCCTGCTGGACCAGGCGATCCGCGCCGGGGACGTCGAGGTCGGCGTCGGGGGCGGCATGGAGTCCATGAGCAACGCGCCGTGGCTGCTGCCGGGCGCTCGCTTCGGCTTCCGGATGGGCGACGTCAAGGCGCTCGACGCGATGGTCCACGACGGCCTGACCAACCCGTTCACCGGCAAGCAGATGTTCGTCGAGGCGACGGAGATCGGCGACGAGCTGGAGATGACGCGCGCCGATCTCGACCGCTGGGCGCTGCGCTCCCACGAGCTCGCGATCGCGGCCACCGACGAGGGCCGCCTCGCCGACGAGATCGCCCCCGTGACGGTGAGGTCCCGCAAGGGCGACACCGTCGTCGAGGTCGACGAGGCGCCGCGCCGCGGCAGCACGTTGGAGGCGCTCGCCAAGCTCCCCGGACTCCACGGCAAGGAGGGGTCGCACACGGCCGGCAACTCGCCGGGCGTCAACGACGGCGGCGGCGCGCTCGTGCTCGCCTCCGACGCCTGGGCCAAGGCGAACGGCAAGGAGGCGCTGGCGGAGATCGTCGCGCACGCCCAGACCGCGGACGACTTCGCCTACCTCGCCCGCACCCCCGCCAGCGCCGCCGCCAAGGCGCTCGAGAAGGCCGGGCTGACGGCCGCGCAGGTCGACCTGTGGGAGATCAACGAGGCGTTCGCCTCGGTCGCGCTCAACTCGGTGCGGCTCCTCGACATCGACCCGGAGAGGGTCAACGTCAACGGCGGGGCGGTCGCGCTCGGTCACCCGATCGGCGCGTCGGGCGCGCGGATCATCGGCACGCTCGTCCTGGAGCTGCGCCGCCGCGGCGGCGGCATCGGCTGCGCGGCGATCTGCTCGGGGGGCGGGCAGGGGGACGCCATAATCGTGCGAGTGTGAGCTCGGCTGCCGCCTTCTTCGACCTCGATCGCACCCTCATGGCCGGCTCGTCCGGCTTCCACTGGGCCCGCGCGGGCGCTCGCGCGGGCCTCATCCCCCGACGTCGGCTCTACGCCGACGCCTGGGCCAACCTCCAGTTCCGCCTCCAGGGGTCGACGGATGCGTCGACCTACCGGCTCCAGGAGCGGGTGGGCGCGTTGATCGCGGGGCGGCGCAGCGTCGAGTTCTCCCGGCTGGCGCCGATGGTGCTCGCCGGGGTGCTGCCGCGGATCTACCCGCAGATGCTCGACGTGGCCTACGCGCACCAGGACGAGGGGCGCGGCGTCTACATCTGCACCGCCGCCTCGCAGGAGACGGCGGCGATGCTCGCGCACGTGCTCGGCTTCGACGGCGGGCTCGGCACGCGGCTCGAGGAGGACGGCGAGGGCGTCCTGACGGGGCGGATCGTCGGGCCGCTCAACTACGGGGAGGGCAAGCCGGCGCGCATGCGCGAGCTGGCGGCAGGGGAGGGGATCGACCTCGCCGCGTCCTGGGCGTACAGCGACAGCGCCAGCGACCTGCCGATGCTGCGGGCGGTCGGCAACCCGGTCGTCGTCAACCCCGACGCGGAGCTGGCGCGCGTGGCGGCCGAGGAGGGCTGGGAGGTGATGCGCTTCGAGACGCTGGGGCGCCGGCTGAAGGTGGGGGCGGCGCTGGTGGCGGCCGTCGCGGCCGGGACGGCGGGGCGGCGCGTGGCCGCGGGGCGCCGCGTGGCGACGGGGCGGCGATGATCGCCGACGAGCAGCGCGAGATCCGCGAGCTCGCCCGGCGCTACGCGGACGAGCGGATCGCCCCGCGGGCGGCCGAGTGGGACCGCGAGCGCCGCTTTCCGCTCGAGGTGTTCCGCGAGCTCGGCGAGCTGGGGCTCATGGGCGTCTGCGTGCCGCTCGAGCACGGCGGCGCGGGGGCCGACTTCCTCTCCTACGTGCTCGTGCTCGAGGAGCTGTCGCGCGCCGACGCGGGCGTGGGGGTGACCGTCGCGGTGCACACCAGCGCGGGCACGCTGCCGGTCCTGGCGCACGGCACGCCCGAGCAGAAGCAGCGGATCGTGCCGCCGCTGGCGCAGGGTCACGAGCTGGCGGCGTTCGCGCTGACGGAGGCGGAGTCGGGCTCGGACGCGGGCGCGATGCGCGCCCGATTCGACGGCGGGCGCATCACCGGGACCAAGCAGTGGGTGACCAACGGCTCCTACGCCCGCCACGTCAACGTCTTCGCGCGCGACGGGGACGGCGTCGGGGCGTTCGCCGTCCGTGAGTTCCAGGCGGTGCGCGAGGAGGACAAGCTGGGGCTGCACTCGTCCTCTACCGCGGACCTCGTCTTCGACGGCTCGCCCGCGGAGCGGCTCGGGCCGCCGGGGGCCGGGATGCGGATCGCGCTGTCGACGCTCGACGGCGGGCGGATCGGGATCGCCGCGCAGGCGGTGGGCATCGCCCAGGCGGCGCTCGACCTGGCGACGGCGCACGCGAAGCAGCGCCGCGCGTTCGGGAGGCCGATCGGGGCCTTCCAGGCGATCGCCCACAAGCTGGCCGACATGCAGACGGAGATCGAGGCGGCCCGGGCGCTGACCTGGCGGGCGGCGCGTCTGAAGGACGCCGGGCGCCCGCACACCGTCGAGGGGGCGCAGGCGAAGCTCTTCGCCTCGCGGGTCGCGCGCCACTGGACCGGTGAGGCGATCCAGGTGCTGGGCGGCTCCGGCTACACCCGCGAGCTCCCGGCCGAGCGCTACTACCGCGACGCGAAGGTCACGGAGATCTACGAGGGCACGAGCGAGATCCAGCGCCTCGTGATCGCACGGGGCCTGCTGGGCGCGCTGGACGGAGCCGAGGGCTAGCTCGCCGCCGTGCGCGGACGCGACACCCACGGTCGCTGGCCGTACGTGGCCGCCCTGGCCGCCGGCCCCGCCGTCGCGGCGGCCGTGGCCGCTCGGGGCGAGCTGGCGCGCGGCGGCCGCTGGGCGGCGTGGCTGCCGCTGCCGATCCTCCTCTGCCACCAGTCGGAGGAGTGGGTCTGGCCCGGCGGCTTCCTGCCCTGGATCAACCGTGTCGCGCTGGGTGCCGACGCCGACGAGTGGCCGCTGACGCCCGCCGCCGGGCTCGCCGTCAACGTCGGGTTGGGCTGGGGCGGCCAGGCGCTCGCCGGCCTCACGTACGGGCGCACGCCGGAGCTGCAGGCGCTGCTCTCCGCCATGCACGTGGCCAACGGGCTCCTGCACGCCGGCGAGGCCGTGAGGCGGCGGCGCTACAACCCCGGCGTCGTGACCGGCGCGCTCGCGCTGGGCCCCGTGGGCGCGGCCGGGCTCGCCCGCCAGTGGCGCGACCCGGCGCTCCGCCGGAGCCGGCTGGCCGCGGCCGCCGCCGTGGGGTTGGGAGGCTCCGGCGCGCTGTTCGGCGCGCTGCGCCGCAAGGTCGAGCGCCGCGCCGGCTGACGCTCTGCATCCAGGGGGTGGCGATCCCGCTGAGATCTGGTACCATTTCCTTGGTCGTGTGCTCCCATGGCACGGTCGCGTCCTTCTTTCGGGCGCTCGCCGGATCGGAAGGTGTGGTCGCGGGGTAAGGAGGAGGTTCGGGCTCTCCGCTCGAACCTCGAGTAGCTACTGCGCAACCCCGCGCCGCCTCCATCGTTGCGAATTCAACGACAGAGGCGTAAAATACATACCTTTGGACTCGGAATTCCAGACTTTGAACCTGAAGGAAGTGATGAAGCGTGGCGGTTGATCGCCTACATGAGCGGGCGCTCGACGAGCTTGAGCCGACGGACCTGCTCCTCGAGCAGGCCTCCGTATACCCGCTCCTGTCCAAGGAGCAGGAGATCGAGCTCGCGAAGAAGGTGGAGCAGGGAGACCTGAACGCGAAGGGCCGGATGATCAACTCGAACATCCGCCTCGTCGTGTCGATCGCCCGGCGCTACCAGGGTCAGGGCATGCCGTTCGCGGACATCGTCCAGGAGGGCATGTTCGGCCTGATCCGCGCGGTGGAGAAGTTCGACTACCGCAAGGGCTTCAAGTTCTCGACGTACGCGACCTGGTGGATCCGCCAGGCGATCCAGCGCGGCCTCGACAACCGGGCGCGCACGATCCGCCTGCCCGCGCACATCGCGCAGCGGGCCCGCAAGGTCGGCCGCGTCGAGCGCGAGCTCACAGTGCGCCTGGAGCACGACCCGACCGACGCCGAGATCGCCGAGGAGGCGGGGCTCGAGGTCGACGAGGTCACCCGGATCCGCGCGCTCGACTACGAGCCGCCGAGCCTGGACCGTCGCGTCGGCGACGACTCCGACTCCGCGACCCTCGGCGAGCTGCGGCCGTCCGACGGGCCCGGCACCGAGGAGGCCGTCCAGCAGCTCGACATCCAGGCCCGCCTCGAGCAGGCCGTGAAGATGCTGCCCGAGGCCGAGCAGCGGGTCATCGCCGCGCGCTTCGGCGCCGGCGGCGAGCTGCTGGCCCCCGGCGAGCGCATCGAGCGCAAGCTCGGCGTGACCGCCAAGGAGGCCCGCGAGCTCGAGGCCCGCGCGCTCCAGCGCCTGGCCGAGCTGCCGGAGCTCCAGGACCTGCGCGAAGCCGCGTAGCGCCCGCTCGCAGCCAAGCCGTTTCCGTCAGCAGGGCCGCCCCCGAGGCGGCCCTGCGTCGTTCTCTGCCCGCCCACCCGCATGGCGCCCGCGCGCGCCAGCGCGTATCGTGCCGCTGGCTATGACCACAGCCGCCCCGCCCCGCAAGATCCGCGTCGTCGTCGCCAAGCCCGGTCTGGACGGCCACGATCGCGGAGCGAAGATCATCGCCCGCGCGTTGCGCGACGCCGGCATGGAGGTCATCTACACGGGCCTGCACCAGACGCCCGAGCAGATCGTCGAGACCGTCATCCAGGAGGACGCCGACGCAATCGGGCTCTCGATCCTGTCCGGCGCGCACATGACGCTCGTCCCGCGGATCGTCGAGCTCCTGCGCGAGCAGGGCGTCGACGACGTGGTCATCACCGTCGGCGGGACGATCCCCGCCGACGACATCCCGGAGCTCAAGCGGCTCGGGGTGGCCGAGGTCTTCACGCCCGGCGCCCCGACCCAGACGATCATCGACTTCCTCAACGGCGCGGTCAAGCAGCGCTGAGGGGCGCCGCGCGCCCGCGTTGACTCGCGAGTCAACGAAACCGGTACGATGCCGGGCGTCCGTTTGCCAGAGGAGGCTTGAAAGTGAAGATCTGCGTCCTGGTGAAGGAGGTTCCCGACGCTGCGGTGTCCAAGCGCATCGACCCGTCGACGGGCCGGCTTGACCGAAGCGGCGAGAAGAACCTGAACCCGTACGACACCCACGCCATCGAGGCCGCCATGCAGCTGAAGGAGGGTGGGGAGATCCAGGTCGACGAGGTCGTCGCGGTGACCATGGGTCCCGACTCCGCCGTCCGCGCGCTGCACAAGGCCGTGTCGTTGGGCGCCGATCGCTCGGTTCACCTCTCCGACGATGCCCTGGCGGGCTCCGACGTCGCCGCCACCGGCTACGCCCTCGCGCGGACGCTCCAGCGCGAGAGCCCCGACCTCGTCCTCCTCGGGCAGCAGTCCGACGACGGCGAGTGCTACACGATCGGCGCCGTCGTCGCCGACCACCTGCAGATGCCGTCGTTGACCCAGGTCATCAAGATGGACGTCGAGAACTCGTCCCCGCCCGCCCTCCGCTGCGAGCGCCAGGCCGAGTACGGCTACGACACCGTTCAGGTCGAGCTGCCCGCCGTCATCTCGGTGGGCGACGCGATCAACGAGCCGCGCTACCCCTCGCTGAAGGCGATCATGGGCGCGAAGAAGAAGCCGCTCGACGCGGTCGCCACGGGCGACGTGGGCATCGACGCCGCGCGCGTCGGCGCCGCCGGCTCGCAGGTCGACTGCGGCAGCTTCA
>JANJUA010000345.1 GCA_024710825.1 Solirubrobacteraceae bacterium | reverse complement strand
CCCGGCGGCCGCTGCCCGATGGTCGTCGACGGGACGATCGTCTACCGCAACGGATACCACCTGAGCGCGACGTTCGCCGCGACGCTGGCGCCCTGGCTCGCCGGCCATCTCCCTCCGGCGCTCGTCGGCGGCTGACCGCGGCATCGAGAAGCCTCAGGCCGCCACGGGCACCGGCTCCTCGCCCGTGAGGTGCGCGACGTCGCCGCGGCGGACGAGGACCGCCATGACGACGACCGCGGCGGCCAGCAGCAGGCCCGCGCCGACCATCGCCAGCTGCCATCCCTCCACCAGCGCCGCCATCCGGTCGGTTCCGGCGGCGACGCTCGCGGTCCGGTCGGCGGCGAGCGTCGACAGGATCGCCAGGCCCAGCGCGCCGCCGACCTGCTGCGACGTGTTGAACAGCCCGGACGCGAGCCCGGCGTCGCGCTCGGTGACGTTCGTCGTCGCGATGAGCGTCACCGGCACGAACGTCAGCCCCATGCCGATCGACATCACGATCGTGCCCGGCAGGATGTCCGTCGCGTAGCTGCCGCCCACCGAGATCCCGGACTGGTAGAGCAGGCCCAGGCTCGCGAGCGTCATGCCGATCATCCCGACGCCCCGCACGCCGATGCGCCTGATGCCCCGCTGCGCGAGCGTGGCCCCGATCACGATGCCCGCCGTGAACGGCAGGAACGCGAGGCCGGCCTGCAGCGGGCTCATCCCCAGCGTCTGCTGGACGTAGAGCGAGACGAAGAAGAACGACGCGAACATGCCCGACGCGACAAGCAGCATCACGACGTTGGCGCCGGTCAGCGACCGCGTCCGGAAGATGCCGAGCCGCACGAGCGGCGCGGGCGAGCGCCGCTCGACGGCGACGAAGGCGGCGAGCAGCGCGAGCGCCAGCGCGAGCAGGCCGAGCGTGCGGCCCGAGCCCCAGCCGAAGCTCTCGGCCTTGACGATCGCGTAGACGAGCACGACGAGGCCGGCCGTCACGGACACGGCGCCGCCGAGGTCGACGGACCGCAGCTCGTGGTCGGCCCGCGACTCCGGCACGAGCCGCAGCGACAGCAGGAAGGCGGCCAGGCCGATCGGCAGGTTGATGAAGAACGTCCACTCCCAGCTGAGGAAGTCCGTGAGCGCGCCGCCGAGCAGCAGGCCGACGGCGCCTCCCCCGGCCGCGATCGCGCTCCAGATGCCGAGCGCCTTGGTGCGCTCGCTGCCCTCGGCGAACGTCGTGGTGACGATCGCCAGCGCGGCGGGCGAGACGAGCGCGCCGCCGAGGCCCTGCAGGGCGCGGCCGCCGATGAGCATCTCGGGCGTGGTGGCGAGGCCGTTGAGGACGGACGCGACCGTGAACACGGCGACGCCGGCGAGGAACAGCCGCCGGCGGCCGAACAGGTCGGCGGCGCGTCCGCCGAGCAGCAGGAAGCCGCCGAAGACGAGCGTGTAGGCGTTGATCACCCACTGGAGGTCGGCCTCGGAGAAGCCGAGGTCGCGCTGGATGGAGGGCAGCGCGACGTTGACGACGGTGGCGTCGAGCACGACCATGAACTGCGCGAGGCAGACGAGGACGAGCACGATCCAGCGGTTCGTGGGCGCGCGCAGGGCGGAGGAGGCGGCGGCGGGCATGCGGGGTCCCCGAGGACGGAAGCGGACTGGACGGTCCGCTTACGGTATCAGGAAGCGGACTGGAGGGTCCGCTTCCGGGCCAGCACCAGCGAGCGGCCCGCGAACGCGAGCGTGAAGCAGACCGCGGCGACCACCCCCATCGCCCCCGCGATCGAGGCGTCGAAGCGCACCGCCGTGGCGTAGCCGCCGATCGCCGCCACCCACCCCACGGCGACGGCCAGCGCCACCGTCAGCCACAGCCGGTCGGTCAGCAGCCGCGCCGTCGCGGCCGGGACGATGAGCAGCGTGACCACGAGGATCGCGCCGACCGACTCGAACGCCGTCACCGCCGTGATCGCCACGGCCACGAGCAGCAGGCGCGACAGCACCCGCGGCGAGATCAGCACGCTGCGCGCGAACTCGGGGTCGAAGCTCGTCAGCTTGAGCTCCTTCCACAGCGCCACGACGAGCGCGAGGTCGAGCGCCACGACGGCCAGCATCGTCCACGCGGCGCGCGGCAGCTCGATCCCCGCCACGATCCACGGGTCCAGCGGCACGAAGGCGATCTCGCCGTAGATCGTCGCGTCGAGGTCGAGGTGCAGGTTGGCCGTCCACTGGTGCACGCCGAGCACGCCGAGCGAGAACAGCGCCGGGAAGACCAGCCCGATCGCGGCGTCGGCCTTGACGAGGCCCGTCGAGCGCAGGGCGTCGATGAGCAGCACGCACAGCACCGCGAAGACCGCGGCGCCGCCGATGACCGGTAGCGGAGCGCGCGTCTCGAAGAGCAGGAACGTCGCCACGATTCCCGGCAGGACCGCATGCGAGACGGCGTCGCCGAGCAGCGCGACCCGGCGCAGCACGAGGAACGGCCCCAGCAGCCCGCAGGCGGTCGCCACGAGGCCCGCCGTCACCATGATCTGCCAGTCGGCGGGGCTCACGAGCGGCCCGCTAGGCGAGCGCCCGCAGGCGGGCGACCGCGTCGGCGCCGATGCTGCCGGCGAGGTCTCGAGGATCGGGCTCGCGCGCGTCGGGCAGCTCCAGCCGAGCGCCATGCTCGAGCCAGAGCGACCAGTCGTCGCGGCGCGCCAGCTGCGCGCCCGCCGCCTCCGCGCCCGCCTCGGTCAGCAGCAGCCGGTCGCCGGCGCGGTCGACGAGGCCCGCGCCGCGCAGCAGCCGCAGGCCGCGGCGCAGCTCGCGCGACGGGCGCGCCGTCAGCGCCCGCAGCTCCGCGACCGTCGGCGGCGGTCCGGCGTGCAGCGCCGTCTCGAGGTCCACGAGCACGCCGTCGGCGAGCGCGCGGCGGCGGTCATGCGTCAGCCGCATCGCCCGCCACACCACGCCGCGCCCCGGCGAGAAGGCGAGCGCCGCCGCGACGACCGCGAATGCGACGAGCGCGATGACCGGGCCGGTCGGCACGTGGGCGCTCGAGGACAGCAGCGCGCCCGTCACCCCCACCGCGGCGCCGATCGCCCCCGCCAGCGGCAGCAGCGTCACCAGCCGGTCGGCGAGCTGGCGCGCGGCGACGCCGGGCGCGACGAGCATCGCCACCATGAGGATCGCGCCGACCATCCGGATGCCGACCAGCACGGCGATCACCAGCAGCGCCGTCATCCCCAGCTCGAGCGCCCGCACGCGCAGGCCCGCCGCGGCCGCGAACGCCGGGTCGAACAGCGTGGTCTTCAGCGCCCGGAAGCCCACCGCGACCAGCGTGAGCCCGGCCAGCCCGATGAGGCCGGTCACGAGGACGTCGTCGGCGCTCAGGCCCGCCGCCTGCCCGAAGAGGTAGCGGTCGAGCCCGGCCTGGTCGGCGTCGGGACGGTTCTGGATGGCGGTCAGCAGGACGATGCCGACGGAGAACGCGCTGGAGAGCACCACGCCGATCGCGGCGTCGGCGCGGATGCGCCCGCCGCGCTCGATGCCGACCATGCAGGCGGCGGCCACGAGCCCCGCGCACGCCGCCCCGGCCAGGAGCGCCGCCGGATCCTTGGCGCCCGTGAACAGGAAGGCCAGGCAGACGCCCGGCAGCGCCGCGTGCGACAGCGCGTCGCCCACGAGCGAACGCTCGCGCAGCACCGCGAGCGTCCCGAGCACGCCCGAGACGACGCCGAGCACGAGCGCGCCCAGCGCCACCACCGCGTCGGTGTACGGCAGCGGGACGAGCTCGATCAGGCCGTCCACGCGAGCTCCTCTTCCTCGTCGGAGTCGTCGCCGGTGCCGGCGCCGTAGGCCTTGGCCAGCGTCGCGGGCACGATCACCTCCTCGACCGGGCCGCAGGCCACGGTGCGCACGTTCAGGACGAGCGCCCACTCGAACGCGCGCCGCACGGTGCCGAGGTCGTGGTGGACGACGACGACCGAGCGACCGCCGTCGCGCAGGTCGGCGAGCAGCCCCACGAGCGCCGCCTCGGTGCGGGCGTCGACGCCCGCGAACGGCTCGTCCATCAGCAGCACCGGCGCCTCCTGCGCGAGCGCGCGGGCGAGGAAGACGCGCTGGCGCTGGCCGCCGGAGAGCCGGCCGATCTGGCGCTTGGCGAACGGCGCCATGCCGACGCGCTCGATCGCCTCGTCGACGATCGCCCGGTCGGAGCGCCGCAGCCTGCGCAGCCAGCCCGCCGAGCGGTAGCGGCCCATCTCGACGACCTCGCGGACCGTCGCGGGGAAGTCCCAGTCGACCGCCTCGCGCTGGGGCACGTAGGCGACCGAGTCGAGCGCGGAGCGGGCGGGACGCCCGAGCACGAGCGCCTGGCCGCTGTCGCTCGGTACGAGGCCGAGGGCGGCCTTCAGCAGCGTCGACTTGCCGGCGCCGTTGGGGCCGACGATCGCCGAGAGCCCGCCCGCCGGGAAGGTCGCATCGACGTCCCACAGCACCGGCCGCCTGCCGTAGGAGACCGACAGGCGGCGGACCTCCAGCGCGGGCGAGCTCAACGCAGGCCCTCCACGATCGCGTCGAGGTTGTGGCGGATCATGCCCTCGTAGGTGCCCTCGGGCGTGCCGTCGTCACCGGCGGCGTCGGCGAACAGCTCGCCGCCCACGGTCGCCGTCGCCCCCTGGCGGCGGGCCGAGGCGAGGACCGCCTCGATCGTCTGCGGCGGCACGCTGGACTCGACGAAGACCGAGCGCACCCCGCGGTCGGCGATGAGCTTCGCCACACGCTCGACGTCCGCCGTGGTCGCCTCGGTGGCGGTCGAGACGCCCTGGATGGCGACGACGTCGATGTCGTACCGGGCGCCGAAGTAGTGGAAGGCGTCGTGCGACGTGACGAGCACGCGGCGCCCCTCGGGGATCGTGGCGATCCGCTCGCGCGCCTCGGCGTCCAGCGTGCGCAGGCGGCGGTCGTAGGCGCGCAGGTTGCGCTTGTAGGTCGCGCGGCCGGCGGGGTCGACCTCGACGAGCGCCTCGGCGGTCGTCCGCGCGGCCGAGCGCCACAGGTCGACGTCGAACCAGACGTGCGGGTCGGGCCGGTCCTCGTAGCCGGGCTCGGCGCGCAGGCGGTCGCGCGGCATGTCGCGCGTCACCGCGACGGTCGGCTTGCGCCGGTCGAGCTTCTCGAGGACGTCGCCCATCTTGCCCTCCAGCTCCAGGCCGCCGTAGAGGACCAGCTCCGCGTCCGCGAGCGTCGAGACGTCGTTCGCGCTCGCCTTGTAGAGGTGCGGGTCGACCCCCGGCCCCATCAGGCCCTCCACGTCGACGCGGTCGCCGCCGATCCGGTGCGCCAGATCGGTGATGAAGTTCGTCGTCGTCGCGACGTGCACCACGCCGTCGTTCGGGTTGGCCTGCGAGGCCGCGCCGCAGCCGGCGACGACGATCGCGAGGAGAGCCGAGACAAGGACATGGCGTGCCATCCATGTGGATTATGCCATGACTAAACTTCGGATTCGAGGCCGGCTACAAAAGCACGACGAGCAGGGCCACGACGATCGCGATCGCCAGGAGCACCACGCCGACGATCGCCGGCACGCTGCCCACCAGCCAGGCCAGGCGCCCGCCGCGACGCCGCGGGGGCTCCTCGTCCGGCCGGCTCGCGCGGCCGGGGCCGTTCACGTCGACCCCAGGCTCACGCGGGACTCCGGCCGCGCCAGGGCGCGCAGGACGAGCAGACACGACGCGGCGACCACCGCGAACAGCAGGAAGCCGACGGCGTAGCCGCCCGTCGTCTCGTACACCAGCGCCATGACGAGCGGCGGGAAGAACCCGCCCAGCCCGCCCGCCGCGCCCACGACGCCCGTCACGCTGCCGACCCGGTCGGGGAACCACGCGGCGACGAGCTTGAAGACCGCGCCCGTGCCGACGCCCAACGCCGCCCCGAGCGTCAGGCACGCGATCGTGAGCACGACCATGTGCTCGTAGCCGACGGTCAGCAGGATGGCCAGCAGCGCGGTCGCCGCGAAGGACCACGTCAGCACCCGCTCGGCGCCGAGCCGGTCCGAGATCCAGCCGCCCAGCGGCCGTCCGACGACGGCCAGCAGGGCGAACCCGGCCGACCGCGCGCCCGCGTCGGTCTTGTCGAGATCGTGCACCGCCGTCAGCAGCTTGGGCAGGTACAGGAACATCGCCACGAAGCCGCCGAAGGCGAGGAAGTAGAACAGCGTCAGCGCCCACGCCCGCGCGCTCGAGCGGAAGACGGCCAGCGAGGCGAGCATCCCCGGCCGCGGCCCGGCGCTCGGCGCCGCGGGCGCGTCGCGGGCCAGCGCGATGAAGATCGCCCCCATGACGACGACGAGCCCGGTGGCGACCCAGAACGGCGCCGACAGCCCCAGCTCGTCGGCGATCACCGGGGCGGTCAGCCCGCCCAGGACGGTGCCGCCCATGCCCATGCCGTAGAGGCCGAGCGCCACGCCCTGGCGCTCGGGCGGGTACCAGCGGTTGACGAACGGCACGCCGACGGCGAAGGACGCGCCCGCGAAGCCGAGCAGCAGCCCGAGCACGAGCAGCGACGCGAGCGAGTCGTGCCACAGGGCCAGCCCGATCAGCGGCAGCGGCGTGAAGGCCAGCAGCGCGGTGAACACCGCCCGCCCGCCGTGGCGGTCGGTCAGCCAGCCCAGCGGGATCCACATGAGCGAGCCCAGCAGGACCGGCACCGAGACCACGGCCGAGAGCTGGAGCTCGGAGAGGCCGAGCTCGTCCTGCAGGTCGGGACCGAGCGGTCCGAGCAGGCTCCACGCGTAGAAGCAGACCGTGAAGGCCGCGGTCGCGAGCGCGAGCTGCGGCCCACCCCTGCTCACCGTACGCCGCTCCTCGCCGCCGATGCGTGCCGCGGACGGCCCGCTCGGCCCCTGAACAGCACCGGGCTGCGCCGGAACCAGTCCACGGGGATGCTCCACGCGTGCACGAGGCGGCTGAACGGCCACAGGGCGTACAGCAGCCAGACGATCGAGACGTGCGCCTGCAGCACCCAGTGCACGCCGTCCATCGTCCGCACGTCCGGGTCGAGCGCGAAGAGGCTGCGGAACCAGGGCGCGACGTTCTCGCGGTAGTGGATCGTGTCCGTGACGTTGTTGAGGATCGTCACCGCCATCCCCGAGATCACGGCGACGGCGAGCAGCGCGAAGACGACGACGTCCATGCGCGTGGTCGTCACGCGCACGCGCGCGATCCGTGCGCGCCGCCACACCAGGATGGTCAGCCCCGCGATCACCGCGACGCCCGCCGTTATCCCGCCCACCGCCGAGATCACGTGGTAGGCGTCCTCGTCGATGCCGACCGCGTCGGTCCAGCTCGCGGGGATCAGGATGCCGAGGACGTGGCCGCCGATCGCGGCGAAGGCGCCGTAGTGGAAGGCGACGCTCCCGTAGCGCAGCCAGCGCGACTCGAGCATCTGCGTCGAGCGGGTCGTCCAGCGGTACTGGTCGACCCGGTAGCGCCAGATGTGCCCGACCACGAAGGCGGCCACCGCGGCGTACGGCAGCACGGCGTACAGCATCACCTGCCAGGCCGCCATCAGGCCCCTCCCGTCGCCGCCATCAGCTCGGGCGGGCCGAACGGCTCGAGCCCGACCTCCTCGTCCGGCGGGCCCTCCGCCGCCAGCCGGCGCACCTTCGCCGCCTGGGCGCGCGTGAGCCCCGGCAGCGGCGCCGCCACCGCGTCCAGCAGTCCGCGCCATGGGCTGTCGGCGGCGTGCAGGCCGCTGCGCAGCAGCTCGATCGACTCGCGGTGGCGGTGGAGGATCTCCAGGCCCGGCTCGGGCGCCAGAGCGGCGAACTCCAGCATCAGCGGCAGGTAGTCGGGCAGCTCGGCGTCGTCGACGTCGAAGCCCGCCGCGCGGTAGCGCTGCTTGAGCGTCAGCAGCGCCATCCCGCGCTGGCGCCGATCCCCGAAGACGTGGTAGGTCAGGTAGAGGCTCGTCCGCCGCGAGAAGTCGAACGTGTCGACGTAGCGCGCCTGGAGCTCGTCGCCGTCGAGGTCGCGCTGCCACGCCGCGAACGCGCGGATGGCGTTCGCCTGCGGCCCGTCCTCGAGCTCCGCGGCGGCCGCGCAGAGCTCCGCGCGAGCCGCCAGCAGCTCGCCGCTGGGGTACTGGAGCAGCAGCGACAGCAGCTTCAGCGGGTGGACCGCCTCGCCGCTCACCGCGCCTGACCCTCCACCCGGACGATGTGGTCGCGCAGGTCGAAGGAGTCGTCGACCTCGCCCCCGCGGATCTCCCGGTCGACCCACTCGAGCCCGCACGCGCCCTGCAGCGTGTTCGGGTCCACCGGGCCGGCCTCGGGGTGCGCCTTCGGGATGACGTAGCGGTCGTCGTAGTCGCCGATCGCCACCTGTCGGAACATCAGCTCCATGTCCTCGGGCTCGATGCCGACGGCGCGGGCCAGCGCGGCGTCGGCATCGCCGTCGACGGTCTCGGTGCGCTTGTAGGCGCGCATCGCCGCCAACCGGCGCAGCGCGAGGCGCACCGGCTCCGGGTCGCCGGCGGAGAGCATGCTGGCCAGGTACTCGACGGGGATGCGCAGCTGGTCGATGGCGCCGAAGACGTCGCCCGGGTCGACGTCCGGGTCGACGCCCTCCTCCACCAGGCTCATCACCGGCGAGAGCGGCGGGACGTACCAGACCATCGGCAGCGTCCGGTACTCGGGGTGCAGCGGCAGCGCGACGCGCCAGCGCACGGCCAGGTCGTAGACCGGTGAGCGGCGCGCGGCCTCGATCCAGTCGTGCGGGATCCCGTCGGCCTCGGCGCGCCGGCGGACCTCGGGGTCCTCGGGGTCGAGGAACATCCCCAGCTGGGCCCCCAGCAGGTCGTGCTCGTCGGGGACGGAGGCGGCGGCGACGACGCTGTCGGAGTCGTAGAGCACGACGCCGATGTGGCGCAGCCGGCCGACGCACGTCTCCGCGCACACCGTCGGCAGGCCGGCCTCGATCCGCGGATAGCAGAAGGTGCACTTCTCGGCCTTGCCCGTGTCCCAGTTGAAGTAGGTCTTCTTGTACGGGCAGCCGGAGACGCAGTAGCGCCAGCCGCGACACGTCTCCTGGTCGACGAGGACGATGCCGTCCTCCTCGCGCTTGTACATCGCGCCCGACGGGCACGAGGCGACGCACGACGGGTTGATGCAGTGCTCGCAGATGCGCGGCAGGTACATCATGAACGACTGCTCGAACTCCATCCGGATGCGTTCCTCGAGCGCGCCCCGGCGGTTCGGGTCGTTGGCCGCGTGCTCCGCCGAGCCGGCGAGGTCGTCGTCCCAGTTCGGCCCCCACTGGAGGTCCAGCGGCTCGCCCGAGATCTGCGACTCCGGCCGGGCGACCGGCTGGTGCTCGGACGACGGCGCCGAGATCAGATGCTCGTAGTCGTACGTCCACGGCTCGTAGAAGTCGTCGATCGTCGGCAGGTCGGGGTTGTGGAAGATGTTCAGCGCCTTCTTGATCCGCCCGCCGCTCTTGAGCTTGAGCTTCCCCTTGCGGTCGAGCGTCCAGCCGCCCCGCCACCGGTCCTGGTCTTCCCAGTCGCGCGGGTAGCCGCGGCCCGGCCGCGTCTCGACGTTGTTGAACCAGACGTACTCGGTGCCCCGCCGGTTGGTCCACACGTTCTTGCACGTAACCGAGCAGGTGTGGCAGCCGATGCACTTGTCGAGGTTCATCACCATGCCCATCTGGGCTCGGATCGGCATCAGTACTCCACCTCGCCGCTGCGCTTGCGCACGATTATGAGCTGGTCGCGCTGGGGGCCGCAGGCGCCGTAGTAGTTGAAGCCCCACGAGAGCTGCGCGTAGCCGCCGATCAGATGCGTCGGCTTCATCATGATCCGCGTCAGCGAGTTGTCGGTGCCTCCGCGGGTGCCGGACGTCTCGCTGAGCGGGACGTTGACGTGCCGATCCTGCGAGTGGTAGAAGAGCGCGATGCCGGGCGGTACGCGGTGCGACGTCGCGGCCCGGCACGCGACCACGCCGTGGCGGTTGTAGACCTCCAGCCAGTCGTTGTCGCGCACGCCGATCCGCTCGGCGTCCTCGAGCGACAGCCACATCGCCGGCCCGCCGCGGAACAGCGTGAGCATGTGGAGGTTGTCCTGGAACTCGGAGTGGATCGACCACTTGGAGTGCGGCGTGATGTAGCGGACCGTCACCTCCAGGCCGTCCGCCGGCGCCGGCTTGCCGGCCAGGACGGCGCCATCCAGCTGGCCCGCGTCGACGGGCGGTCGGTAGGCGGGCAGCCCCTCCCCCAGCTCGAGCATCCACTGGTGGTCGAGGTAGAGGTGCTGGCGGCCCGTGAGCGTCCGCCACGGGATGAGGTGCTCGACGTTCTGGGTGAAGGGCGAGTAGCGCCGCTCGCGCGACTCCAGCCCCGACCACTCCGCCGAGGCGATCACCTTTCGCGGCTGGGCGGTGATGTCGGCGAGCGTGATCCGCTCCTCCGAGCGGTCCTCCGGGATCTGCGCCAGCGGGCGGCCCACCCGGCGCTCCAGGTCGCGGAAGCTCTCGACCGCCAGGCGCCCGTTAGTGGTGCCCGACAGCGCGAGGATCGCCTCGACGACGTGCACGTCGCGCTCGAGCCTCGGACGCCCGGCGGCCACGCCGTCGCGTACGCGCCCGTTGCGCCGGCCGAGCTCTGCGACCTCCTCGTCGGGGACGAACGTGACGCCCTTCGCGCCCACGCCGGCCGACTCCACCAGGGGCCCGAGCGAGCGCATCTTCTGCGCGATCGCCGTGTAGTCGCGCTCGACGGCGACGAGCTTCGGCATCGTGCGGCCCGGGACCGGCTCGCACTCACCCTTGCGCCAGTCGCGCACCTCGCCGAGGGGCTGGGCGAGCTCCTCGGGCGTGTCGTGGTTCAGGGACGCCGCGACGATGTCGGTGCGCGTGCCGAGGTGCTTGACCGCCAGACGCGAGAACGCGTCGGCGACGAGGTTGAACGCGTCCCAGTCCGAGCGGCACTCCCAGGGCGGCGCCACGGCCTCGTTGAACGGGTGCACGAACGGGTGCAGGTCGGTGCTCGACAGGTCGTGCTTCTCGTGCCAGGTCGCCGCCGGCAGGACGATGTCGGAGTACAGGCACGAGCCGTTCATCCGGAAGTCGATCGTCGTGAAGAGGTCGAGCTTCCCGGTCGGCGCCTCGTCGTGCCAGCGCACCTCCTCGGGACGCCGATCCGGGGCCGTCTCGCCGGAGCGCACGGCGGCGTCGGGCACGCCGAGGATGTGGCGCAGGAAGTACTCATGGCCCTTGGACGAGGAGCCGAGCAGGTTCGCGCGCCACAGCGTGAGCACCTTGGGATGGTTCTCCGGGGCGTCCGGGTCCTCGCAGGCGAAGTCCAGCCGGCCCTCGCGCAGCTCCCGCACGACGTGGTCGGCCGGCTCGCGACCCGCGGCGCGCGCCTCGTCGGCGAGGTCGAGCGGGTTGCGGTCGAACGTCGGGTAGCTCGGCAGCCAGCCCAACCGCGCGGCGAGCGCGTGGGCGTCGGCGAAGTGCAGCCGCCCCATCTGCCCGGGACCCGCCGGGGTCGTGAACTCGCTCGTGTCGAGCGCCTCGTAGCGCCACTGGTCGCTGGCGAGGTACCAGAACGGCGTCGCGGGCTGCTGGCGCGCCGGGCGCGCCCAGTCGAGCGCGAACGCGACGGTCATCCAGCCCGAGATCGGGCGAACCTTCTCCTGGCCGACGTAGTGCGCCCAGCCGCCGCCGTTGACGCCCTGGCAGCCGCACAGCAGGACGAGCGAGAGCATCGCGCGATAGGTCTGGTCCGCGTGGAACCAGTGGTTCGTCCCCGCGCCCATGACGATCATCGAGCGGCCGTCGGTCTGCTCGGCGTTGTGGGCGAACTCGCGCGCGATCCGCACCACGCGGCCGGCGTCGACGCCGGTGTGCTGCTCCTGCCAGGCGGGGGTGCAGGGCTGCGTCGGGTCGTCGTAGCCGGCGGGCCACTCGCCCGGCAGCCCCTCGCGACGCACGCCGTAGTGGGCGAGCATGAGGTCGTAGACCGTGGTCACGAGGCGGCCGCCGATCCGGCGCGCGGGCACCCCGCGCAGCATCTCCGTGCCGCCCCCCGTCTCGCCGCCCTCGAAGCGCGGCAGCGCCACCTCGACCAGCTCGTCGTGCGTCCCCAGCAGCGACAGCGCCGGCGTCACGCCGCCGAGGTCGAGGTTCCAGCGCCCCTCGCCCTCCTCGCCCCAGCGGAAGCCGAGCGACCCCTGCGGGACCGTGGGCTCGCCGGTCGCCTCGTCGACCAGCACGGTCTTCCACTCGGCGTTCTCGGACGTGTCGCCGAGGTCGGACGCGCGTAGGAAGCGGCCGCCGCGGTGGACGCCCTCGCGGTGCTCGTCGAGCGTCACGAGGAAGGGCATGTCCGTGAAGCGGCGGACGTAGTCGTCGAAGTACGGCACGCGCCGCTCGGCGTGGAACTCCTTGAGGATCACGTGGCCCATCGCCATCGCCAGCGCCCCGTCGGAGCCGGCGGTGGCGGGCAGCCAGTGGTCGGCGAACTTCGTGTGCCCCGCGTAGTCGGGCGAGACGACGACCACCTTCTGCCCGCGGTAGCGCGCCTCGGTCATGAAATGCGCGTCGGGGGTGCGCGTCTGCGGGATGTTCGAGCCCCACAGCATCAGGTAGCCGGCGCCCCACCAGTCCGCCGACTCGGGGACATCGGTCTGGTCGCCCCACACCTGCGGCGACGCGGGCGGCAGGTCGGCGTACCAGTCGTAGAAGCTGAGGCAGACGCCGCCGATGAGGCTCAGGAAGCGGGTGCCGGCGGCGTAGGAGACCATCGACATCGCCGGGATCGGCGAGAAGCCCGCGATGCGGTCCGGGCCGTGGCGCTTGACCGTGTGGACGTGGGCGGCGGCCATGATCTCGGCGACCTCGCCCCACGACGCGCGGACGAAGCCGCCCTTGCCGCGCTGGGACTTGTAGGCGCGGGCCTTCTCGGGATCGGAGACGATCTCCGCCCACGCCTCGACCGGATCGCCGAGGCGCTCGCGCGCCTCCCGGAACAGCCGCAGCAGCGCGCCGCGGACGTACGGGTGCTTGGGCCGCACCGGCGAGTAGACGTACCAGGAGAACGACGCGCCGCGCGGGCAGCCGCGCGGCTCGTAGTCGGGCATGTCCGGCCCGTTGGAGGGATAGTCGGTCTGCTGCGTCTCCCACGTCACCAGCCCGTCCTTGACGTGGATCTTCCACGAGCAGGAGCCGGTGCAGTTCACCCCGTGCGTCGAGCGGACCACCCGGTCGTGCTGCCAGCGGCGCCGATACGCCGACTCCCACGCCCGCGAGTACGTGGAGCGCTCGCTGCCGCCGTCCGCGGTGCGATCGCGGGGGCCGAAGAACTGTCGTGCGCGCAGCAGCGCTCGCCCCTCAGACACGGCACGCCCCCCCTGGCTCTCCCCCCGCCATGGCCGGAACCTAGCAGTCGCGCTCCCGGATCGCGATGCGGCGTCCCAGATCCTCGAGCGCGGCGGGGTCGAGATGCTCCTCGAGGTAGGGGAACAGCTCGCGCTCCTCGAAGCGGACGTGGTCGTGCAGCAGCGCGCCCAGCTCGGCGAGCCCGGCCACGTCGTCGGGCGCGAGCCGCTGCGCCAGCGCGCGCATGCGGGCGTGCTCGACGGCCATGCGCTCGCAGCCGCGCGCCCACTCCTCGTCCGACGCGGGCAGCGCGCCGGTCAGCTCGGCCTCCTCGACGTCGAAGTGCCTGCTGCCGTGGCGTGCCCAGAAGGACTCGAAGCGCGCGAACGCGGCGGGGGCCGAGTCGGCGTCGGCGCGACGCATGACCATCGCCACCATCAGCGCCTGGTGATGGTCGCGCGACAGCGGCGCGAGCGCGTCCGAGCGCTTCAAGGCCGAGGCCTCATCCGACGATGACCGTGTCCTCGTGCGAGTACGGCGGCGCGCAGCAGCACAGCAGGACGAGCGGCCGCTCACCGGTGTTGCGCAGCTTGTGGCGGGCGCCGGGCGGGATGACGACGCAGTCGCCGGGACGCACCGGGCGCTCCTCCCCGTCGACCGACATGAGGCCGGTGCCCGACGTGAACCAGTAGAGCTCCTCGGTGAGGCGGTGGTAGTGCTCCTCGGTCTCCGCTCCGGGGGCGACCGTCGCCTCGGCGAGCGACTGGTTGCGGGCGGGCAGCGAGACGGGCCCCGCCGCCTCGCGGATGGACGACCCGTCCTTGGTGACGAAGGGCTCGGCGCTGTCGATGTTGGCGGCGATCATGGACGAGGCACTCTAGGTCCTTCAACCGCCGACCGCGTCGAACTCGCCCGTCTCGAGCTGCTCGGAGATCTCCTCGTC
>JANJUA010000332.1 GCA_024710825.1 Solirubrobacteraceae bacterium | reverse complement strand
GCAGTTCGCCGTCGTCGCGGCCGTCAGCCTCTGAGCGCGAGCTCGGCGCTCGCAGCGCCCCGGAACGGCGCCAGGCGGTCGACCTGCTCCCGCAGCGCGCGCTCGTCCAGCGGCCTCAGCGGCTCGACCGTCACGGTGAGCGGCCTGCCCCGCCCTGCGGGCGCGCCAGAGGCCGGCGAGCCCAGGCGCGAGCACCAGGCGAAGCTAGCGACCGACCGCGTCGACGTCGGCCCCCGGCGCAGGCCTCCTCAGGCCGCGAGCTTGCGGCAGATCTCGGCCAGCGAGCGCTTCTCGTGCTCGTCGAGGACGCTGAACGCCGCCGAGACGCGGTCCGTGTGCTCGGGGAAGAGGCGATCGACGATCTCGCGCCCGCTTGGCGTGAGCAGCACCGCGGCGGCCCGGCGGTCTCGGGGCAGGCGGCGGCGGATGACGAGCCCGCGCCCCTCCAGCGTCGAGACGACCTCCGTCGCGTTGGCCTTCGAGGTCCGCAGCCGCGTGCGCAGGGTGCGCAGCTCCAGCTCCCCGCCCGCCGTCGTCAGCACGACGAGGACCGAGAAGCCGGTGGCGGACAGCCCCTCGCGCTCGAGGTCCGCCGACAGTCGGCGCCGCACCTTCGCCTCGGCGCGGAGCAGCGACTCCAGCGCACGGTGCGCCAGCGGGTCGCCGGGAACCAATACCGCGTCGGGCACGGGCTTCATCGCGCGCGGAACGTACTGCGCGGCGCGGACGGCCAGCCGCTAAGGGGCGGACCGGCGCGGCGCTCAGCGCGCCGCGGTGATCGCGGCGAGCCCCGCGTCGACGCTGCCGAGCGGACGGCCGGCGAGCACGTCGAGCATCGCGTCGCGAGCGGCGAGCGGCGCGTCGCCGAGCCGCGTCACCGTCGACGCGCCCGTGTCGGGCACCGAGCCGCGGAAGTCGACGATCTCCACGCCCGGCGCGTGGCGACGGGCCGCGAAGACCAGGCGGCCGAGAACCTCCAGCGGGGCGCGGCGGCCGGCGAGCACGACCGCGGTCGGTCGCAGCGCTCGGATCGCCCGCGAGATGCGCTCGTGGTCGAGCTCCACGCTCAGGGCGAGCGTCCGCACGCCGCAGCGCCGAAGCATCAGCTCCAGCGCCTGGACGTGGAGCGCGTCGACGTCCAGCGGGCCCGTCGCGTCGAAGATGAGCACGCCGTCGGCGCGGTGGGCCGGCGGGGCGACGCGCTGGGCAGCGGCGAGCCAGCCGGTGGCGTAGCGCCAGGCGAAGCCGAGCTCCGGGGACCGGCCGGCCGGCGCGACCTCGTCGGCGATCGCGGCCAGGGCGACGAGGAGCACCTCCTCCACGGTGCGCTCGACCGAGCGCACCGCGAGGCTCTCCTCGAGCAGCCGGTCGGCCTGCGCCTCGTCGAAGCGGTCGAACGCGTCGCGCAACCGCGTGGGCGACGAGGGTCCCTCGCCGCGCTGACGCGCCATGGAGATCGCCGACGAGACGTTGTGCGTCTCCGCGAACGCCTGACGCAGCGCCTCGATCTCGGCGAGGTCGAACTGCCGGTGACCGCCCTGGGTGCGGCGCGGCCGCGGGTAGCCGAACCGGCGCTCCCAGGAGCGCAGCGTGTTCGGGCTGATGCCGAGCATGGCGGCTGCGGCGTTCGTGCGCACGACGCTCATGTCTGGAGTTGTCGAGCCTTGGCCAGCTTTGCGCAAGGCGCGCAAGCGGGTGTGCACAGCGCAGGATCGCTTGCGCCGGAAGGAACGGCGGGGGCTACGCCGAACGCTCACCCCGCTCGAGGGAGGCCAGGAAGGCGTCGAGCTGCTCGCGGCTGAAGCGCCGCTGGCCGCCGGGCGTCCGGTAGCCGCGCAGCGCGCCGGCGTCGGACCAGCGGCGGACCGTGCTCACGGACACGCCGAGGGCGCGGGCGGCCTGGGAGGCGGACAGCCCCAGGTGGTGGGTATCTGCGGTCGGGCTCATGGCGCCTTCATCGCGCCTCGCGCGCCAAGAGGTGACGGATCGCGCGCCTTTGCGCAGGTTTGGGCGCGGTTCGTGGGAGGATCGCGCTCCCATGGGCCGCCTCGACGACGTCGACCTGTCGCTCGCCCTCTCCGCAGCCGAGGAGGCGGAGCGGCTCGAGGCCCTCGGCCGACGCCTGCTGCGGCTGCGTCTCGCGTCCGCCGGGCTGATCGGCTCCGGCCGACTCGGGCCGCCGCTGTGCGTGCTGCTGGAGGGCTGGGACGCGTCGGGCAAGGGCGGCACGATCCGGCGCCTCGTGACGCCGCTGGACCCCCGCCACGTGCGCGTCGCCCAGTTCGCCGCCCCGACGCCCGACGCCCTGCGCCACCACTTCCTCGACCGCTTCGTGCCCGCCCTGCCGGGCTGGGGCGGCATGGCGATCCTCGACCGCTCCTGGTACGGGCGCGTGCTCGTCGAGCGCGTCGAGGGCCTGGCCACCGAGAAGCAGTGGCGGCGGGCCTACGAGCAGATAGCGGACTTCGAGGCGATGCACGCCGCGGAGGGCATGGTGCTGGTGAAGCTGTGGCTGCACATCTCCGCCGACGAGCAGCTCGCGCGCTTCGAGCGCCGCCGCGACGACCCGCTGAAGGCCTGGAAGCTCACCGACGAGGACTGGCGCAACCGCTCGCGGCGCGCCGCGTACGTGGAGGCGGTCGAGGAGATGCTCGAGCGCACGGACGCGAAGCCGGCGCCGTGGCACGTCGTCGCCGCCGAGTCCAAGCGCCACGCGCGCGTCGAGGCGATGCGCATCGTCGCCGACGCTCTCGAGAACGGGCTCCGCCGCGCCGACGTGCCGGTCCCCGCCCCGGACTGACCCGCCGAGATGGGGAGGCCTCCCCATGGCCCGCTGCCGCCCCCGCCGCGAGCATCGAGGCCTCATGCGCGACCACGGCCGATCCACGCCGCCGCCCTCCGGGGCCGCGGAGTAGCGGCGCGTGGGCGACCTGATCCTCGTCGCCGGGCTGCTGATGACGGCGGCGCTCGCGGCCTCGCTGCTGGCCGGCCGCCTGCGCGTCCCCGGCCTGCTGCTGTTCCTCGGGATCGGGATGGCGACCGGCTCCGACGGGCTCGGGTGGATCCACTTCGACGACTACGAGCTGGCCCGCGACGTCGGGATCGTCGCGCTCGCGGTCATCGTCTACGAGGGCGGCCTCACCACCCGGGCCGCGGAGCTGCGCCCGGTCCTCGGCGCGGCGGCGAGCCTCTCGATCCTCGCCACGATCCTCACCGCGCTGATCACCGGCCTGGCCGCCGCCTGGCTGTTCGACCTGAGCCTGCTGATGGGCATGCTGCTGGGCTCGATCATCGCCTCGACCGACGCCGGCGTGGTGTTCGCGCTGCTGCGCGGCTCGCCGCTGAAGCCGAAGCTGGCGCGGCTGCTGGAGGGCGAGGCGAGCAGCAACGACCCCGTCGCGATCCTGCTCGTGGTCGGCTTCATCACCTGGATCCAGACGCCCGGCTACGGGCTGGCGGACATGGCCGGCCTGCTCGCCAAGCAGGTGTCGATCGGCGTCGCCGCCGGCGCGGTCGTCGGTCTGCTGGGCGTGCGCGCCCTGCGCTCGGTGGAGCTCAGCACCCCCGGCCTGTACCCGGTGGCCTCGCTCACCGTCTGCGCGCTCGCCTTCGGCTCCGCCGACGTGCTCGGCGGGTCGGGCTTCCTCGCCGTCTACCTGGCCGGGCTGACGCTCGGCTCCTTCGACATCCCCGCCAAGCGGACCATCACCGCCTTCCACGACGGGCTGGCGTGGCTGGCGCAGCTCGCGGTGTTCCTCACCCTCGGCATGCTCGTCTTCCCCTCCCAGCTCGCCGACATCGCCGTCGAGGGCCTGCTGCTGGCGGCGGTGCTGGCGTTCGTCTCCCGGCCCATCGCCAGCCTCGCGGCGACGGCGTTCTCCTCGTTCACCGGGCGCGAGCGGATCATGCTCGGCTGGGTCGGCCTGCGCGGCGCGGTGCCCGTGGTCCTGGCGACGTTCCCCGTCATCGCGGGCGTGCCCGGCAGCCTCGAGTTCTTCAACATCGTCTTCTTCGCGGTGATGCTGTCGCTGCTGGTCCAGGGGCCGACCATCGAGCCGCTCGCCCGCCGCCTCGGGCTCACCGTCCCCGACGCCGCGCCGACGCCGACGCTCGTGGAGGTCGCCACGATCCGCCGGCTCGGCGCCGAGGTCGTCGTCGTGGACGTCCACGAGGGCGACGCGATCGCCGGCGCGCCGGTGCGCGACCTCGGGCTACCGCGCGACGCGGTCGTCAACGTGGTCGTGCGCGGCGACGACGCGATCCCGCCGCGCGGGTCGACCATCCTGCGCGCCGGCGACCAGCTCCACGTCCTCGTGCGCCGCGACGCCGAGCGCGAGGTCGAGGCCCTGATGGCGCGCTGGCGCACCGGCCCGATCGGCCCGGCTCCGCGCCCGCCGCGCCGCGTGCTCGCCCGCCCGCCGCTGTTCAGCGTGCGGGCGCAGAGCGACTCCGCCTTCACGGGCGCCTGCGACCACCCGGACGCCGTCGGCGGCCAGCCGGTCGTCGAGCTGCTGCGCGTGCGCCGCGACGTCCCCGGCGCGCTCGTCGCGCTCGTCGACGGCCGCTACGCCATCACGAGCCCCGTCGTGGTCGTCGGCGGCCGCGACGACGTCCTGCGCTACGCCCGCCGGCGCCTGCGCGCGGCCGGGCCCGATGACCGCTCCTGGCTGCGCGGGGTCGTCGCCGCGCTCGCCGCCGACCTCCCGGAGGCCGTGCGTTGATCCTCGCCGTCGCCATCTTCGTCGTCGCCCTGGCGCTCATCGCGAGCGAGCGCGTCGACCGCACGAAGGTCGCGCTGCTCGGCGGCACGTTGGTGCTGCTCACGCAGACCATCGACCAGGAGCACGCGATCGAGGCGGTCGACTTCAACACGATGGGCCTGCTCGCGGGGATGATGATCGTCGTCCGCCTCGTCGAGACGACCGGCGTCTTCACCTGGGTGGCGATCCGCGCGGGGCAGGCGTCGCGGGGCCGCCCGCTGCTGCTCGTCATCGCGCTCGCCGGCTCCACCGCGGTCCTGTCGGCGTTCCTCGACAACCTCACCACGGTGCTGCTGGTCGTCCCCGTCACGTTCGTGATCGCGGACGCCTTCGACGTCGACCCGATCCCACTGGTCATCATCGAGATCGTGGCCTGCAACCTCGGCGGGACGGCGACCCTCATCGGCGACCCCCCGAACATAATGATCGCGGGCGCGACCGGGCTCTCGTTCGGCGCCTTCCTCGTCAACCTGGCGCCGATCGCGATCGTCAGCGCGATCGTCGCCGTGGGCGTGCTCTTCCTCGCCTACCGAGGTCGGCTGCGGATAGCGCCCGAGGCGCGCGACCGGGTGCTCGAGCTCGACGCGGGGCACGCGCTCGAGCGCCGTGACGAGCTGCGCCGGCTGCTGCCGATCCTGGTGCTCGTCATCGTCGCCTTCTTCGTCCACAAGCCGCTGCACCTGGAGCCGGCGACCGGCGCGCTCGCGGGCGCGACGGCGATGCTGCTCGTCACCCGCCAGTCGGTGCAGGAGACGCTCGCCGGGATCGAGTGGCCGACGCTGTTCTTCTTCCTCGGGCTGTTCGTCATGGTCGGGGCGCTGGAGCACACCGGAGCGGTCGGCGAGCTGGCCGACGCGATCGTCGCCGTGACCAACGACGACCGGACCGCCGAGCTGCTGGCGATCTCGTGGAGCGCCGCGATCATCGGGGGCATCATCGACAACATCCCCCTCACCGCGACGATGATCCCCGTCGTCGAGCAGATCGCCGGGGAGACGGGCGACGACGCCTACGGGGGGGGGTTGGCCCTCGGCGCGTGCTTCGGCGGCAACCTGACCTTTATCTCGGCGGCGGCGAACGTCGCCGCGGCCGGGATGGCGGCGCGCTCGGGCCAGCCGATCGGCTTCGTCCGCTTCCTCAAGGCGGGGGTACCCATCACGCTGTTGACCATG
>JANJUA010000317.1 GCA_024710825.1 Solirubrobacteraceae bacterium | reverse complement strand
CTCCCTCTCGCAGCAGAACAACATCACCACCGGGCGGATCTACCAGACGGTCATCAACAAGGAGCGCCGGGGCGAGTACCTCGGCCAGACCGTGCAGGTCATCCCCCACATCACCGACGAGATCAAGCAGGCCATCCGGCGCACCGCGCCCTCCCACGACGTGGTCATCACCGAGATCGGCGGCACGGTCGGCGACATCGAGTCGCTGCCGTTCCTGGAGGCGATCCGCCAGTTCCCCCTCGAGGTGGGGCGCCGCGACGTCATGTTCATCCACCTCACGCTCGTGCCGTACATCGGCCACGCGGGGGAGCTCAAGACGAAGCCGACGCAGCACTCCGTCAACGAGCTGCGCCGCATCGGCATCCAGCCGGACATGCTCATGTGCCGCTCCGAGAGCGCGCTGGACATGGACATCCGGCGCAAGATCGCGCTGTTCGCCTCGCTGCCGACGCAGGCGGTCATCTCCGCCAAGGACGTCGACAACATCTACAAGGTGCCGCTCTGGTACCTCGAGGAGGGCGTCGACGACTTCATCCTCGACCACTTCGGCATCGAGGGCGTCCCCGAGCCGGACATGGGGGGCTGGGCGGAGCTGTGCGAGCGGGCCGACGCCGCCACGACGGCGGTGCGCATCGCGTTGGTCGGCAAGTACGTGCAGCTCGAGGACGCGTACCTGAGCGTCTCGGAGTCGCTGCGCCACGCCGGCTACGCCCACGGCTGCAAGGTCGAGATCGACTGGATCGACTCGGAGTCGCTCACGCCGGAGTCGGTGGTCGAGCGCCTCGGCGGCCACGACGGCATCCTCGTGCCCGGCGGCTTCGGCGGTCGCGGCGTGGAGGGCAAGATCCTCGCCGCGCAGGTCGCGCGCGAGCGCGGCATCCCGTACCTCGGCATCTGCCTGGGCATGCAGATCGCGGTCGCCGAGTTCGCGCGCCACGTGGCCGGCATGGAAGGGGCGAACTCCACGGAGTTCGACCACGAGACCGAGTGGCCGGTCATCGACCTGCTGCCCGAGCAGCGCGACGTCGCCGACCTCGGCGGCACGATGCGCCTCGGCGCCGACCCGGTGAAGCTGCACGAGGGCACGCGCGCCCGCGAGCTCTACGGCGAGGCGGTCATCTACGAGCGCCACCGCCACCGCTACGAGGTGTCGCTGAACCTCCGAAAGCGCCTGGAGAAGGCCGGCCTGGTCGCGAGCGGCACCTCGCCCGACGAGCGCCTGGTGGAGTGCGTCGAGCTGCCCGACCACCCGTTCTTCGTCGCGTCGCAGTACCACCCGGAGTTCAAGTCCCGCCCCGAGCGGCCGGCCCCGCTGTTCGACGGGTTCGTGGCCGCGGCGCTCGAGCGTGCCGAGGAGCGCCCGCCCGAGGGCGAGCCGACCGCTTCGCGCGGTGCCGCCGCAGCCGACTGAGCCCGAACGGGCGCGCCTGCACGCGCTGTTCGCCGAGCTCTGCCGCATCGAGAGCCCGTTCGGGCGCGAGGAGGCGATGAGCGCCCGGGTCGCCGACGAGCTGCGCGCGCTCGGGCTCGACGTGGAGCGCGACGAGTTCGGCAACCTGCTCGCGCGCGTCCCGCCGCCGCCCGGCGTGGAGCGGTCGATCCTGCTCTGCGCGCACCTCGACACGGTGCCAAATCACGGCCCCGTCGAGCCCGTCGAGGTCGACGAGGGCTGGGAGAACGCCCACGCCGACATCCTCGGCGCCGACAACAAGGCCGCCGTCGCCGTGATGCTCGAGGCGGTGCGCCGCCCGCCGCCGCTCGGCGTCGAGCTGCTCTTCACGCTGGAGGAGGAGAACGCGTTGCGCGGCGCCAAGGCGTTCGACGCCACGCGCCTGCGCTCGGCCTACGGCTTCGTCTACGACCACGCCACGCCGATCGGCGAGATCGTCACCGCCTCGCCGACCTACTACCGCCTCGCGGCGGAGTTCCGCGGCCAGTCCGCCCACGCGGGCATCCGGCCGGAGGACGGGCGCAGCGCGATCCTTGCCGCGGCGCGGGCGATCGCCTCGCTGCCGCACGGCCGCCTCGACGCCGAGACCACGACGAACGTGGGCCACGTCGCGGGCGGCGTCGGCGGCACCAACGTCGTCGCGGACCGCTGCACGTTCCTTGCCGAGGCCCGCTCGCTCGACGACGCGCGCGTCGAGGCGGTCGTGGCCGAGATGGTCGACCGCATCCATGACGCGGCCAACGACCCCACCTGCGACGTCGACGTCGACGTGACCGTCGAGCGCCTCTTCGCGGGCTACCGCCACCTGCCCGACGCGCCGGGCGTCGCGGTCGCCGAGCGGGCGCTGCGGGCGACGGGCTACGCGCCCTCGCACATCGCGTCCGGCGGCGCGAGCGACGCCAACGCCCTCGAGGCCTCGGGCGTGCACTGCGTGTGCCTGGCCAACGGCACCGAGCGCAACCACGAGCCCACCGAGCGCGTCAGCTTCGTGGCGCTGGAGGGGATGCTCGCGGTGACCTACGCGCTGCTGTCGGAGGCCGCCGCCTCCGCGTAGGGCCGCAGCTCGCGCCGGGCGATGCTGAGCTTGTGGACCTCGTCGGGACCGTCGACGAGGCGCAGTGTCCGCAGGTGCGCGTAGAGCCGCGCGAGCGGGAAGTCGTCGGAGACGCCGCCGCCGCCGTGGACCTGGATCGCGCGGTCGACGACCTTCAGCGCGACGTGGGGCGCCGCCACCTTGATCGCCGCGATCTCCGTGCGGGCGTGCTTGTTGCCGACGGTGTCGATGAGCCAGGCCGTCTTCAGCGTCAGCAGCCGCACCATCTCGAGCTCGATGCGCGCCTCGGCGATCCAGTCGATCACGTTGCTGCGCGTCGCCACCGGGGCGCCGAACGTGACGCGCCGCACCGCCCGCTCGCAGAGGAGCTCCAGCGCGCGCTCGGCCGCCCCGATCGCCCGCATGCAGTGGTGGATGCGGCCCGGGCCGAGGCGCGCCTGGGCGATCATGAAGCCGTCGCCCTCGCCCGCGATGAGGTTGGCGGCCGGGACGCGGACGTCCTCGAAGCGCAGCTCCGCGTGACCTTCGTTGTCGGCGTAGCCGAACACGGAGAGGTTGCGGACGATCGTCAGCCCAAGCGTGTCGCGCGGGACGAGGATCATCGACTGCTGGCGGTGCGCGGACGCGGTGGGGTCCGTCTTGCCCATGACGATGAAGATCCGGCAGCGATCGCGCATGGCGCCCGACGCCCACCACTTGCGGCCGTTGAGGACGTAGTCGTCGCCGTCGCGCTCGATGCGAAGCGCGATGTTGGTCGCGTCGGAGGAGGCGACGTCCGGCTCGGTCATCGCGAACGCGGACCGGATCTCGCCGTCGAGCAAGGGCCGCAGCCAGCGCTCCTGCTGCTCGGCGGTGCCGAACTCGGTCAGCACCTCCATGTTGCCGGTGTCGGGCGCCGAGCAGTTGATCGACTCGGGGCCGAGGAGGCTGCGCCCGCTGATCTCGGCGAGCGGCGCGTACTCGAGGTAGGTCAGGCCGGGGCCGAAGCGCGGGTCGGGGTGGAAGAGGTTCCAGAGGCCGCGGCGGCGCGCCTCCGTCTTCAGCTCCTCGAGCACGGGCGGGTGCGCGTGCGGGTCGCCCGCGTCGCGCAGCTGCTGCTCGAAGGTCGCCTCGGCGGGGTGGACCCGCTCGTCCATGAAGGCCTGCAGACGCTCCTGGAAGTCGCGGCTGCGGTCGCTCTGCTCGAAGTCCATGGGGGCACGGTAGCGCACGACTTGAACATGATTCAAGTTCATGCGGGCTCGCCGCGGCCGGGGCCCGGGCAGTCGTGGCGGTACGGTGCCGCGGATGCTCCGGCTCAGACGCACGACCGCGACCGCCGTCGACGGCGCCTGGGCGCAGACGTCGCTCGGGCGGGCGTGGAGCGACCCGGCGCTGCACCCGGCGCCCGCGGTCGGCGACGAGCTCGTCGTCAACGTGGAGGCGCGCGAGCTGGGGCTCGGCTCGGGCGGCTACGACGTCGTCGTGGCGAACCTGACGCGGGGGCTGGATGCGCCGCGCGCGGGCGACGCGCACGTGATGAAGCTCAACTACACGCCGCTCCAGCACGCGGTGGAGCCGGCCGACGGCGCGCCGGCTCGGGCCACGCCGGCCGGCAGTCCGCCGGCTGGAGCCGCGCCGACCGGGACCGGTGCGCCCGGCGGCGCGTTGCGGCGCGCGCCGGTCGCGGTCTTCCCGCTGCACGGCCACCTCCCGCCGTTGGCGTGGGCGTTCGCGCAGGCGTCGGGCGGCGCGCGGCTGGCCTACGTCCAGAGCGCGGGGGGCGCACTGCCGGGGGGCCTCTCGCGCGCGGTCGCCGAGCTCCGCGCCCGGGGCGAGCTGTCGGAGCACCTCACCGCGGGGGCCGCCTACGGCGGCGAGCGCGAGGCGATCACGTCCGTCGGGGCGATCGCGGCGGCGCTGGAGGCCGGGGCGGAGGCCGTCGCCGTCGGTCCGGGGCCGGGGATCCTGGGCTCGGGG
>JANJUA010000299.1 GCA_024710825.1 Solirubrobacteraceae bacterium | reverse complement strand
GATGGTCGAGCAGGGCGTCGCCGACCCCGCCGCCATCGACCGGGCGATGGAGCTCGGCTATCGCCATCCCGTCGGTCCGCTGCGGCTGACCGACCTCGTCGGCCTCGACGTCCGGCTCGACATCGCCCGCAACCTGATGCGCGCGTACGGGGAGCGGTTCTCGCCGCCGCGCCTGCTCGAGGAGATGGTCGCCGACGGCCGGCTCGGCAAGAAGACCGGCCAGGGGTTCTACGCATGGTGACCACCGCGACGGCGTCGGCGACGGTGCATGCCCCCGACGCGCTGATGCTCGTCGGTGGTCGCTGGGTCGCCGCCCGCTCGGGCGCGACGTTCCCGTCGGTCGATCCCGCCACGGGGGCGATCGTGGGCGAGGCCCCGGCGGGCGAGGGGGCCGACGCGACGCTCGCGGTGGACGCCGCGCACGAGGCGTTCGCCTCCTGGAGCCGGACGACGGTTCACGAGCGCGCGGCGCTGCTGCGACGCGTCGCCGCGATCCTCGGCGGGCGCGAGGGCATGCTCGCCGAGCTCATCACCGCCGAGCAGGGCAAGCCGCTCGGCGAGGCTCGCAACGAGCTGCGGTTCTGCTGCCACCTGCTCGAGTGGTACGCCGAGGAGGGCCGGCGCGCCTACGGCCAGTGGATCCCCGACCCGCTCGCCGACCGGCGCCTGCTCACCATGCGCCGCCCGGTCGGCGTCGCGGCGGCGATCACACCGTGGAACGTGCCGGCGTCGATGGTCGTCCGCAAGGCGGCGCCCGCGATCGCCGCCGGCTGCACCGTCGTCGTCAAGCCCGCGGAGCAGACCCCGCTCGTCGCCCTGGCGGTGGCGCGGGCGTTCGACGACGCGGGAACGCCGCCCGGCGTGCTCAACGTCGTCACCGGCGGGCCCGAGCCGATCGGCGCGGCGCTCCTGGCCGACGTGCGCGTGCGCAAGCTGACGTTCACCGGCTCGACCGAGGTCGGCCGCGCGCTGCTGCGCGCGAGCGCCGACACCGTCAAGCGCGTGTCGCTCGAGCTCGGCGGCAACGCGCCGTTCGTCGTCTTCGACGACGCCGACCTCGACGCGGCGGTCGCCGGGCTGCGGGCGGCGAAGTTCCGCAACGGGGGGCAGACGTGCGTCTCGGCCAACCGCGTGTTCGTCCACCACGATGTCGCGGCGCAGCTGGGCGCGCGGCTGCGGGCACTCGCCTGGGAGCTGCGCGTCGGCGACGGCCGGGCGCCGGAGACCGAGATCGGGCCGCTCGTGGACCGTCGTGCGGTCGAGAAGGTCGCGGCGGCCGTCGAGGACGCGGTGGCCCGCGGCGCGCGCGTGCTGACGGGCGGGAGCGCGCTGACCGAGCCTCCGTACGACGCCGGGAGCTTCTTCGCGCCGACCGTCCTGGCCGGCGTCCACAGCGAGATGCGCCTCGTGCAGGAGGAGATCTTCGGACCGGTCGCGCCGCTCATCGCCTTCGACGACGCGCGTGAGGTCCTCGAGGCCGCGAACGCCACGCCCTACGGCCTGACCGCCTACGTCTACACGCGCGACCTGCGCCGGGCGCTGCGCATGGCCGAGGAGCTCGACGTCGGGATGGTCGGCATCAACGACACGCGCGTCTCGGCGGCCGAGGCGCCGTTCGGCGGCACCAAGCAGAGCGGTCTGGGGCGCGAGGGCGGGCGAGAGGGGCTCGACGAGTTCCTCGAGACCCGGCTCGTCGCGCTCGGCCTGGGAGAGCCGCTGTGACGAGCGACGTCCGACACCCCCCAAGGAGGCACCGATGACGCCGACCGCGTCCCTGACCGACGTCCGCTACGAGGTCGAGGGCGGCCTCGCCTGGATCACCATCGATCGCGAGGACCGCCTCAACGCGTTCACGGCGCACACGATCGACGAGCTCATCGGCTGCCTGAAGCGCGCCTGGGCCGACCGGGAGGTCGGGGTCGTCGCGCTCACCGGGGCGGGTGACCGCGCGTTCTGCGTCGGCGGTGACCAGAAGCAGCGCCAGGAGACCGGCGACTACGGCCCCTCGGAGTCGGGCCTGTTCGAGGTCGAGCTGCTGCACCGGCTCATCCGCGAGATCCCGAAGCCGGTGATCGCGGCCGTCAACGGCCATGCGATCGGCGGTGGTCACGTCCTGCACGTCCTGTGCGATCTGACGATCGCCGCCGACCACGCGACCTTCGGGCAGGCCGGGCCGCGCGTCGGCTCGTTCGACGCCGGCTTCGGCACCGCGTACCTGGCCCGCATCCTCGGCGAGAAGCGGGCGCGGGAGGTCTGGTTCTGCTGCCGCCGCTACCCCGCGGAGACGATGGAGCGCTGGGGCCTGCTCAACGCCGTCGTCCCCGCCGCCCAGCTGCGCGCCGAAGTGCGCCGCTGGGCCGACGAGATGCTCCAGATGAGTCCGACGGCGCTGCGCCTCTGCAAGCACTCGTTCAACGCCGACACCGAGTCGATCGCCGGGCTCAGCACGCTCTCGTTCGCCGCGCTCGACATGTTCGGGCAGTCCGACGAGGCGAAGGAGGGCGTCGATGCCTTCCTCTCCAAGCGCCGTCCCGACTTCGCCGCCTTCCGATGATGCGCGCCGCAGACAGCGCGCCGTCGATCGTGGTGATGGGCGGTGACGTCCGCGGCGCCGTCGACGTCGCACGGGCGGCCGAGCGCGCGGGGTTCGCGTC
>JANJUA010000287.1 GCA_024710825.1 Solirubrobacteraceae bacterium | reverse complement strand
GAGACGACCAACCGGTCGTCTTCGGACAGGCGGTCGGCGCGTGGATGGCCGTGGTAGAGCCGGCGGATGGCGTCGACGTCGGCGCTCGTGAACAGGGAGCGCGCGGGCTCGGAGGTGGCGTAGCGCACCGCCCACAGGTCGTGGCCGTCGGAGACCCCGAAGGTGGCCTGCACCGCGCCGTCGACGCCGCGCCGCGCCGCCGCCGCCTCGATCGTCCCCACCGTTCGCTCGAGCGCGCCCATCGGGTCGTCCTCCAGCCCGAGCGTCAGCGCCAGGTAGAAGACGACCTCGCTGTCGGTCGAGCCCTGGACGTCGGGGAACAGCTGGGGATCGAGCGCGAGCATCAGGTCCCGACGCAGCCGGTGGAACTCGGCGAGATAGCCGTTGTGTACGAAGAGCCAACGGCCGTGGCGGAACGGATGGCAGTTGGACTCCTGGATCGGCGAGCCGATCGCCGCGCGCACGTGCAGCAGGAACAGCGGCGACTCGAGGTGGGCCGCGAGGTCGCGCAGGTTGGCGTCGCCCCAGGCCGGCGCGACGTTGCGATAGACGCCGGGCCCCTCGCCGCTGCCGTACCAGCCGAGGCCGAAGCCGTCGCCGTTGGTCGGCTCGGCGCCCATCCGCGCATGGAGGCTCTGGTCCACGATCCCGTGCGGGCTGCGGAACAGCAGCTCCTCGACGAGGACCGGCTGGCCGAGCCATCCCATCCATCGGCACATCTCGCGCTCCTCTCCTCAGGGGTCGCCGAGAGTGTCGTCGGGCGCGGCCGCCCCTACCAGGGTGCCCGCGCCCCGATCGGCGGGGGTGTGAGCGCGGACGCCGTCGTTGCAGGCCGAGCGCCAGCCGCGCAGCACCCGGTGGAGCGCGACCGCGCCCACGATCGGCTCCGACGGCGCCTCCAGCCAGGCGGGATGCAGCACGAACGGCTCCGTCTGCGGCCCACCCATACCGCCATGGAACGAGATCAGCTCCTCGAAGGCGCAGCCTTCCTCCGCGACGGGGTCGAAGAAGCTGTTGACCATCAGGTCGGCGACGTGCGGGAAGCCGTCGGCGCGCAGGAGGCGCCGCGCGGCGGTGGCGCCGAAGCCGGCGAGCGGGTCGCGGCCCTCGACATGTCCGTCGGCGAGCCGATGCGCGCCCTCCGCGCCGAGCGCGACCGCCCCGTCGACGGCGGACCGCGCGAGCACGAAGCCGACGTGCGGGTGCTCGCACAGCGCGTCGACGAGTCGCGGGTGCCGGTCCCGGATCTCCTCGAGCGTCAGGCGCCGCGGGCTGCTCATCAGGTAGACCAGCCCGAGGTTGCCCGACCCGAGCACGATCGCCTCGCGCTCCGCGGCCGCCTTCTCGCCGCGGGCGCGCTGCGGTGCGGCGCGCCCGGTCGCGTCGTCCACCGCCCGCCGCAGGCCGGTCGCGTTCTCGTCCCCCGCCGCGACGCCGTCGGCGCGCCCGCCGCTCAGGCTGCGCTGCACCAGGTCGTCGAGGCCGTAGCCGTTGCGCTGGCGGAACGTGGCGCCCTGCGTCTGGCCGTGGTCGGAGAGCACGACGATCTCGTAGGGCCGCGGCGCGTAGCGGCGTGCCCGCTCCAGCAGGCCGAACCGCGCGTCGAGCTTGCGTAGCGCGGCAAGCGTGTCGGGCCGCTCCAGCCCCGAGTGGTGGGCGACCTCGTCGTAGCTCGCGAAGGTCGCGTAGATGGCCGGCACGCCCCGGAAGAGGTCCTGGAGCACGGAGAAGACGATGAGGTCACGCACGAAGACGCACATCCCGGCTCGCAGCAGCGGATAGCGCCCGCCGCGCGCGCCGCGGGGTCGCACGTCGCGGCGGCGCTGGGCGGTCGCCGCGACGACCTCGACCACCACCTCCCAGGCCATGAGCACGAGCGTCCGGGTCACGTTGGAGCCGTTGGCCAGGAAGGCGCGGTAGCCGGGGTTCGGCGCGCGCTCGTCGGCCAGCCGGCTGGCCGTGAGGATCGCCTCGGCGGCCTCGCCGGAGAGCAGGTTGCCCCGGCTCGTGCCCCCGCGCGCCAGCAGTCCGGCGCCGGTGGCGCGCCGGCGCTCGATCGCTGCGCAGTCGGCGGGGCGCGAGCAGGTCACCACCGTACGCGTCGCCTTGTCCACCCAGCGGAACGCCGGGATGTCGTGGTTGTCGCCGAGCAGGATGCCGGCCTGGCTGGCGCCCGTCTGCGACGACAGATCGGTCTCCCACCCGAGCAGTCGATGGCTGCCGCTCTCCAGCCACCGGGCCAGGTTGGGCGTCGTGCCGTCACGGATCGCGCGGCGCAGGACCGGCAGAGCCAGGCCGTCGATCTCCAAGAAGAGGATCCCGGGCGCGTCGCTGCGCTCGGGAGCGCCCATCCTCCTGGCCGCGCGGCGGGCGACCCGCAGCGTCTGGGCGTCGTCGTCGATGCCGGCCACGACCGCCGCGCCGGCGCTCACCGCCGCCGCGACCAGCGCCACCGCCAGCGCGGCCCCGAAGCCGTCGACGTGGAGCTGCTGGGGCGCCAGCTCGGCCGCTGCGAGCAGCATCCCGGCGTCGAGCGCGAGCACGAGCAGGAACCCGGCCGCGACCGTGAACGGCAGGCGCAGGGCGGCGACGATCGGTGGCAGGAGGGCGTTGAGCGCGGCGACGACCGCCGCGACGACGATCGCCCCGCCGGCGCCGCGGATCGTCGCCCCCGGCACCAGCGCGGCGGCGACGAGCAGCGCGAGCGCCGACGCGAGCCAGGCCGCGAGCAGGCGGACGGGCCGCAGCCGTGGGCGCACCGGGCGCCACTGCGCTTCAGGCATGCTCGAGGACACGGTCCTCGGCCGCCTGCTGCTCTCCGGTGTGCCCGGCGCGCCGATCGAGCTCGCGGCGCGTCTGGCGGCGAAGCGCCTCGACCCCCGCGACGAGCAGCGCGAGGAGGACGAGCGCGGGGAGCACGCGCCGCGTGCCCTCGGTCGGTCCCCACAGGAGCACGAGCAGCACCACGGCGGCCACCGCCCCGTAGGTGAGCTCGGGGCTGCGCAGGTAGGGCGCGAGCCTGGCGCGGAGCGCGACCGCGGCGCGCGTCGGCCCGGCCAGCCAGGCGCCGGCGACGACCAGCAGCCCGTAGGCGATCGTCGCCGTGGCGACCTCGGCGAGCAGGGACGTGCCGATCCTCCAGGCGGCCTCCGCGGGAGGCTGCGCCGCCGCGGTGGTCGCCAGCTCGTCGACGACGACGCCCCCGCCGATCTCGCGCACGACGAGCGCGATCGCCCCGGCGAAGACGAGCCCGACGCCCGCGGCGCGCAGGGTCTCCCGGCGGTGGCCGCGCGCCACGGCGATCGCGGCCGCGAAGCAGGCGAGCATGAGCAGCGTGAGCACGAGGGCGAGCGGCTTGAGCAGCTCACCGACCGTCTGCGCGGTCTCGAGCTGATCGGAGCGGAGGATCTCGATCGTCGCCGCGTCCTGCGGCAGCCTCTGGGCCACGTCCGCGCCCAGGCCCGTGCGCTCACCGACCTCGGCGACGAGCGCGCGCAGGTCGAGGGCCACCGTGCCCTGCTCGGTCGAGGCGATGTCGCCGCCACCCTCGACGATCGACACGAGCGTCGCGTGGGCGGCGCGGTTGGCCGCCTCCCAGGCCTGCTGCACCCGCGGTCTGTCGAGCGCTCGCTGCGCGACCTCCTCGGCTCCGCGTCGCAGCGCGCCCGCCGCGGGCGCGGCGAGCGCCTCGGCGCGCGGCGGCAGCGCCTGGCGCAGCTCGGCGGGGACGTCCACGTTGGCGTAGAGCTGGTCGACGAGGTAGGTCGCCACCGCGGCCTGGATCGCCGGGTCCTCCAGGAGCTGCGAGCTCGTGTCGGCCCACTGGTCGGTCTCGAGCGCCTGACGGCTGACCCAGATGGAGCCGATCGCCAGCACCGCCAGCAGCGTGCCGACGAGCACGAGCGCGCGGGCGGCGAGTCGGCGGCGCATCACCGCACCGGCGGCCGAGCCGGGACGGCGTCCGGAGGCGGGTGCGGCAGGGCGGTCACGACGGGCTCCTCCCGATGGGACGGTCGTGCCGCGACTCTCGCGCCGTGGGCGGGGCGCGGCAAACCGGCGCACCCGTCTCCCGCGGTGGTGCGCGTCACCTCCGCTCGGGCGTGTCAGCCGTCGTCGCGCTGCTCGGCGAGGTAGATGAGCGCGGCCTTCACGCGGCGGCTCACGTCGCCGGCCTGAGAGAGGCCGAGCTTGAGGAAGATCGCGTTGATGTGCTTCTCCACCGCGCGCTTGGTGAGCACGAGCTCGTCGGCGATCCCCTGATTGCTGTGCCCGCGCGCCACCAGCGACAGGATCTCCAGCTCCCGCGGCGTCAGCTCGGCCAGCGGCGCATGCTCGGCCCGGCGCCGCTCGGCGATCAGCACCTCGACGATCCGGGCGTCGACGACCGAGCCCCCGCTGGCGACCGCCCTGATCGCGGCCACGAGCTGCCCGCGGTGCTGCACGCGATCCTTGAGCAGGTAGGCGCGCCCGTCGGAGCCTCTGTCGAACAGCGCGAGCCCGTAGCGGGGATCGGCGAACTGGCTCAGCACGACGACGCCCATCTCGGGGTGGTCGTCGCGCAGGCGCTGCGCCAGCCGCAGCCCCTCGTCGGTGTGGGTCGGCGGCATGCGGATGTCGGTGACGACGACGTCCGGGCGTTCGTCGTCGATGACGGCGAGCAGCGCCTCGGCGCCGTCGCAGGCCGCGACGAGGTCGATGTTCTCCTCCGCCTCGAGCACGTGGCCGAGCGCTTCGCGCACGAGGTAGCTGTCGTCGGCGACCGCGACGCGGATCCTCCCAGGGCGAGGCGGAACCCCGCCGGAGGCCGTCGTTCCCGAGGCCATGGGCCACTATCGGCGATGCGCGGCCGCCGAGTCAACCCGTCACCCGCGCTCGTGCGCGCACCCGCGGGATCGTGAGGGGCGTGCCCTTGCCGCGAGCCGTGCCTGCCGGGACCGTGGCCGGTACGCGCCAACCACCTGAGGGAGACACAGCCGACATGAGCCGGCTGGGCACAGGGTCGCGCCTGGACCGGCCCGCCGGCGGCCGAGGGCCGCCGACGCGGCCCGTGAGGGTGCTCGCCGTCGACGACCAGGAGCCGTTCCGGCGGGCGCTGCGCGACATGATCGCGGCGACGCCGGGCTTCGAGGTCGCCGGGGAGGCCGCCAGCGGCGCCGAGGCGGTCGAGCTCGCCGGCGCGCTCGCGCCCGACCTCGTGCTGCTTGACGTGCGCATGCCGGGCATGGACGGGCTGGAGACGGCGCGGCGGCTGCGCAGCGCGTACCCGGCCGCGGTCGTCGTGCTGATCTCGCTCGACGCGACGGTCGACGACCCCGCGGCCGTCGGGGCCGTCGCGCATCTCCGCAAGCAGGAGCTCTCCATCGCCGCCCTGCGCGAGCTGTGGGGCGCACGCCGACGACGGTGACGTCACGCCGAGGAGTCGGGCGCGGCGAGCGGCACTCGCCCGCGCACCTCCGTGCCGACGTGCGGCGCAGACAGGATCTCGATCGTGCCGCCGACCGCGGCGACGCGGTCGCGCATGTTCGTCAGGCCGCGGCCCGTCCGCCCGGCTCCTCCGTCCATCCCGGCCCCGTCGTCGCGGACGGAGAAGCGCAGCTCGCCGTCGGTGCGGTGGAGATCGACCTCGATCCGGCGCGCGCCGCCGGCGTGCTTGAGCGCGTTCTGGCAGGCCTCCAGGACGCAGAAGTACGCGGCGCTCTCGATCTCCGGTCGGAAGCGTCCGACGTCGTGGGCCTCGACCTCGACGGGCACGGGCGAGCGCCGGGTCGCGGCGCGCAACCCGTCGACGAGACCGCGA
>JANJUA010000286.1 GCA_024710825.1 Solirubrobacteraceae bacterium | reverse complement strand
GCCCGGACGCGGTGGGCGAGGCGACGGTCGACCTCGACCAGCTCACCGCGTTCGCGCCGGAGGGCGTGGAGCTGCGCTACGACGCCGAGGCGTCGGCGGACGCGGGCGGGGCGATCGTGCTGAGCGGCTCGGCTCGCGCCTTCGGCCTCGCGGTGCCGGTGACGGTCCGCGTCGCGGCCGAGGACGGGGCGGTGGTCGCGACCCCGAAGGGCCTGCCGATCGGGCGCCAGGTGCTGTTCGCCGACCCCCGCGTGCACGTTCGCCGCGTCGCGTCGCGCGAGGTCCCCGGCGGCCTGCGCGTGCGCGCCGAGGCCACCATCAGCTGACTCAGCCGGTAGACCTTTGACTCGGCTTGGAGCCGGGAAATACCGTGCCGGTGGTCGTGGAGACCATCCGCCGGATCGTCGCTTTGCCCCAGCCGCTCCTGGTGCACGGGATCGTGCGCGTCGCGGAGGTGGGATGTGCGATGGACAGGTCAGACCTGAAATTAACCGTGCTCCGATACTGAGGCGCCACGAGTGACACAAGTCTCGAGCACGCCGGACCGCAGCGTGCCGCGCCACAAGGACGCAAACTGCGCTGTCAGCTCACCGTTAGTGCCGGGCGACGCCGTGGGGCACACAGGCGTGCTGGTGCTGGTCTTCGTGCTGGCGATGTCGGCTTGCGGTGGATCTGAGCAGCGCAGCTGTGCGGAGTACGAGTTCGACCGTGCGGCGTGGGACGCAGGCCCTTCGGAGGACGACGAGGGTCCACGCGTCGAGCAGGCCGAGATGCTCGACCGGTGTCGCACGCTGATCGGGATGACGCGTGCCGAGGTCCGGGCACTCCTCGGGCCGGCGCCCCCGGGCACGCCAAGGAACCTGTGGATCTATCGCACCGGTCAGACCTGGTTTGAGGAAGTGGGCCTCAGCATCGAGCTCCGCAACGGGCGCGTGGTCGTCGCCACGGCCGGGCCGGGATGAGCGGTGGCGTGAGGAGATCGGCTGTGACCCGCGTGCTCGCCGTGCTCGCGGCCCTCGTCGTCGGGGCGTTCTGCCTGATCGGCGTCTACGTCGTGCTCACCTCTGTGTTGCTCCACGGCCCGGTCAACGAGCGGTCGCTGTATCAGTCGGTCAGCGGCGTCGCGGGTTCGGCCCTCCTCGACGTCGGCGGTCCCTGCGAGGAGGCGGGCGCGGCGTGGAGGTGCGATGTCCACGACCGCGCCGGCAGCGGGTACGCGCGCTATCGCGTGACGGTCGGTGCCGACGGCTCGTGCTGGGAGGCGACCCTGGTCGTCGATCGGTCCGAGGGCGGGATGCCCGAGGCGCTGAGCGGCTGCGTACGGCGGCTGGAGTCGTCGCTTCTCTAGCGGAAGATCTTCGGCAGCCGCAGCAGCACGCGCGGGCTGCCCTTCGCCTTCATGCGCCGCTTGAGCAGCAGCATCCGTGCGTCGGCGCGGCGGCCGACGACGTCGGCGAAGTCGGCGAAGCGGACGTGGAGCGTCACGTCGGCATGCGGCGCGCGGCCCTTGCGCGCGGCGGTCGAGCCGTTGTCGAGCGACAGGTACCACGGCTGCGCGTCCGGGAAGTCCCACTGGATCACGGTGCCCGGCCGGACGGCGGACGCGTCGGCCTGGCGGCGGACCACGTCGAACAGCAGCGCCATCGTCTCCTCGTCCGCGTGCACGGTCGTGTCGCCGGGGCCGATGAGGCCCGTGCTGACCATCTTCAGCCCCCGCTCGGCCCGCTCGCGCGGCGGAACGTCCATCGGCAGCGGGAAGCGCGGAAGTTCGTCGACAGGCAGGCCGATCGCCCGCAGGCGCGCCTCCTGCGAGCGCGCGCCCTCCTCGTAGAGGTCGGTCAGCGTGAAGCCGAAGCACTCGGTGTAGCGGTCGTCGTGTCCGGGCGGGATCGCGACGCACGCGCTCCACGGCAGCACCTCGGCGATCGTGTCGACGATCGCCTGCGCGCACTCCGGGTCCTCCTCGGCCAGGTCGGCGAGCAGGCGCACGCCGAAGCCGATGTGGCGCTGCTCGTCCAGGGCGATCTTCGCCATCCCCTCCCGGAACCCCGGCAGCAGGTCGAACTCCGACAGGTAGCGCTCGATCATGTGCTGGCCGGGCTGGGCGAGGCTCGCCTCGACGATGATGTGGTAGAGCGTCACGGCCGCGGCGAGCTTGCGCTTGGAGCGGTCCTTGCGCAGCTCGTCCGCCATGCGCTCCAGCCGCCCGAAGACCATCCGGTGGCCCCAGGAGAGCTGGGTCTCGGTGGCCCTCAGCGCGCCGCTCGCGGTGCCGTCGCCGCGGCCGACGACCTCCTCCATGAAGCGCTGGAAGAAGACGCTGTGGCGGGCCTCGTCGACCTGCTGGGTCGTGAGGAAGTACTTCTGCTCCTCGAGCGGCGCCGCGTCGATGTACGGCGAGAGGCTGTCGGTGACCGCGTCCTCGCCGTGGAAGAAGAGCGAGTACAGCCACAGTGCCGAGCGGCGCTGCTCGGCGGTCATCTTCTCCTCCCAGTCGACCTTGTCCTGGGAGAAGTCGATCCG
>JANJUA010000232.1 GCA_024710825.1 Solirubrobacteraceae bacterium | reverse complement strand
CACGGGTTCTCGCTCGAGGAGGGCCTCGAGCGCTCCTGGGGGCTGTCGGAGGAGATCGAGGGAGCCCTCAACGGCGAGACGGTCGACTGGGCGACGGTGGTCGCGCTGGCCGATCGGCTGCGGGTGGTCGCCCGTGCGGCGTTGGCGGACGAGCTTCGATCCGGCAGCGAGCGCTCGGTCGGAGCCGCAGTGCGGTCATGACGCACGGCGGGCGATGTACAGCCGCTTGGCGTCACGCTGCTCGTCCGGCGGCCGGGTGAGCCGCACCCCCGGCGCCTGACCGAGGAGGTCGACGAGCCGCAGGCCCTCGTCGGTGAGGGCGGAGCGGACGATCTCGTCGCTGAAGTGCCGCTGCTCGTGGCGGCTGGTCCGACGCGTCCAGCGGCCGTCCGGCCCCTCCACGAACGTGTCGAGCTGGGCGGTGTAGGCCTCGTTCGGGCCGTTGGGCGCCTCGGACGCGCGCCAGCAGAACACGGTGTCGTCCGTCTCGAGCACGAAGTCGCGGCTCTCGCGGTAGGCCCGCAGCGTGTTCACGTCGAAGACGTAGAGCCCGTCGTCGGCGAGCACCCGCCTCGCCGACGCGAACGCGGCGCGCAGGTCGTCGACCGTGGCGAGGTAGTTGACCGCGTCGTCCAGGCAGGTGATCAGGTCGAAGCGCCCCAGCGACTCCGGCAGGTCCCGCATGTCGGCCACGCGGACATCGGCGCCCGGCCCGAGCCGCCGCGTCGCGATGGCCGCCATGGCGGGCGACAGGTCACAGGCGGTGACCGCGTAGCCGCGGCGCAGGAGCGGCTCCGCGCTCTTGCCCGTCCCACAGCCCACGTCCAGCACGCGGTCGCCGTGCAGGCCGTGGTCGCGGGCCAGCGCCTCGACCCGCTCGAGCCATAGCTCGTGGTCGTAGCCGGCCGTGAACGCGTCGTAGGAGGGGGCCATCGCCTCGTAGGCGCGGAGCGCCGGGCTGGCCGTATCGGTCGCCATGGGTCATACATCTCAGACCCTCGACCGGACGGCATCGCGGAATCCCTGCGGGACCGGCTGGTAGATGCGTGCCCGGGCGCCCGGAGATATGCGGCGGTCAGGCGGCGGCCGAGGCGCGCTGGAGCGCTCTGCCGGCGGCGATCGCGTCGGCGCGGCTGCGGACCCCGAACTTCCGCATGATGCTCTTGATGTGGCTGTAGACCGTGTCGGGGGTCAGGACGAGCGCCATGGCCGCCTCGTCGGTCGACGCGCCGCCGATCAGGAGGTCGAGGACCTCCCATTCGCGGGCGGTGAGCACGCTGCGGACGGGGCGCAGCCCACCGTAGTCGGACGGCGCGGCGCGCAGCACCTCGACGAGCCTCATCGCGATGCGCCGGCTGATCGCCGCCTCGCCGCGCGCGACGCCGCGGAGGGCGCGCGCGAGCGCGACCTGGTCGATGTCCTTCGTCAGGAAGCCGGCCGCGCCGGCTCGCAGCGCGCGCAGTGCGAGGTCGTCGTCCGGGGCGATGGAGAACAGCACGACGCGGGCCCCCGGAGTCCGCTCGAGGATCTGCTGCATCGACGCGATCCCGTCCATGCGCGGCAGCGCCGTCTCCATGAGCAGGACGTCCGGCCGGTAGTGGCAGGTGAGCTCCTCCGCCTCGACGCCGTCGCGCGCGTCCGCGACGACGACGATGTCCGGCTGGCGTTGCAGCGCGTCGCGAACGACCCTCCGCGCCAGCGGGTCCCCGTCGGCGATGACGACCCGTACTCGTTCCTTGAGCTGCGTCTCTCGGTCGTGCCCGAGGTCGGGCCCACCGTCCGTGATCAGTTTCATAGTCACCCGGCCTCTATACCCATAGTAGCTCTGGGGACGATACTCATAGGCGCACACACCGGTCAAGTGTCGTTTCCAGGCGGGCGCGTCGGCGCCGGTCCCGAAGGGCTACCGGCCGCGACGGAAGAGGCGGCGCAGGCGGTCTCGGAGCACGCCGAGCATCAGGCGCAGCCCGCTGATCGGCTTGCCTGCGGCGGGGGGTGGGGGCGGCGTGTTAGCGGTCGCGGTCCCCGCCGCGCCGGCGGGCGCTGATGCCGCCGGCCGCTCGCTCAGCGACGCCTGAAGGCAGGTGGCGAACTCGCCGAGCAGCCGGTTGGAGACGTCCTGCATCATCCCGCCGCGGCTGAACGAGGCCAGGCGCCCGGTGATCGTCAGGTCGGTCTCCACCGCGACGTGCGTGCCCCCTCCGTCGCGCGGGGACACCGTGCTGCGCATGAGCGCCTTCGCGCCGCCCTGGCCACGCTTGTCGGTGCCGGTCGCTCGCATCGTCACGCGGTGCGCGGCCTCGTCGACCTCCTCCATCGTCGCCGTCCCGCGATATGACGCGGTCGCCGGGCCGATCTTGACCGCGAGCTCGCCGTCGAAGGTCCCCGGGTCCTGCCCGGCGCCCGTGACGCGCGCGCCGGGCAGACACGGCGCGACGCGCTGGACGTCGATGAGGGCCGCCCACACCTCCTCCAGCGGCGCGTCGACGTCAAAGGAGTGCTCGAGCTTCACGATGCATCGCCTCCGTCGGTCAGGGGTCTTCCTCCAGGATGCCCGCGAGCTCTTCGAGCGACGCGAGCGAGTTGCCGGCCAGCAGATGGTCGGCATGGGGCAGCGCGGCGCGCATGCCGCGCGTCAACGGCTCGTAGTCGGGGTGGGCCGCCAGCGGGTTCAGCCAGACGACCCGGTGCGCGGCGCGCCGGAGCCGCGCCATCTCGGCCGCCAGCCGCTCCGGGTCGCCGCGGTCCCAGCCGTCGGAGAGGACGACGATCGTGCTCCCGCGGCCCAGGCGACGTCCGTGCTCGCGGTTCAGCGTGCCGAGCGCCTCGCCGATCCGGGTGCCGCCGGACCAGTCGGCGACCGCGCCGGACGCGCGGCGCAGCGCAGCGTCGGGGTCGCGACCGCGCAGCTCGTTCGTGATCCGGGTCAGGCGGGTGCCGAAGGCGAACGCCTCGACCCGGCGGCGCGCCGCCACCGCCGCCTGGAGGTACTGGAGCAGCACGCGGGCGTAGGGCTCCATCGAGCCGGATACGTCGAGGACCAGGACGAGCGGCCGAGGGCGGTCGGTGGGCGCCCGCCAGTGGCGCTCCACCGGCTCGCCGCCGTGGCGCAGCGAGGCGCGCACGGTGCGGCGCAGATCCGGCGCATGGCCCCGGCGCCGGCGGACCGGCACGGTCCGGCGAGAGCGTCGCCGCGGCCCGCGCCGCGCCAGCCGGGCGAGGACGGCGCGCAGCGTGGCGCGCTCGGCGTCGGTGTAGGCGGCGAAGTCCTTGTCGTGCTCGAGCTCGACCGGCGACCAGGCGGCGGGGACGGCGACGGGCTCGCGGCGGTCGGCCGCCGGCGGCGGCTCGGCGGCGGGGACGCCGGTGCGCGGCGGGGTGGGCACGGCGATCGGGTCGGTCGGCACCGGCGGGACCGCCACGCCCGCGCCGAAGACCGCCTCGAACGCGGCGTCGAACAGCCCAAGCTGCTCGCCGTCGGTGCACAGCGCGGTGCGCAGCGCCAGCCGCGCGTCCTCCCGGCGCGACGCGTCGATCGCCGCCAGCGCCCGCAGGCCGGTCACGATCTCGCCCACGCCGACGTCCATGCCGCCGGCCCGCAGCGCCGCGGCGAGCGCGCCGATGCGCTCCAGCACCGCGTCGCCGGCCTCAGACACCGTGCAGCAGCCCCAGCGCTCGGACGCGGTCGACGTCCTCGCGGACCTTCAGCGCCGCTCCCAGGGTGGCGTCGAGGTCGTCGATCGCGGTCAGCGCCCGCGCCCAGGTGATGGTCTCGCCGACGCCCGGCGCCTTGTAGAGGTCGGCGTCGCGCAGCCGCGCCACCGCCTCGCATACGCGTGTGGCGATCGCGTCGGCGACGCCGGGTGCCCGGGCGGCGACGATCGCGCGCTCGCGCTCGGGGGTGGGGTAGTCGATCCAGTGGTAGAGGCAGCGGCGCTTGAGCGCGTCGTGCAGCTCGCGGGTGCGGTTGGAGGTGAGCACGACGAGTGGCCGGCGCTCGGCGCGGATGGTGCCCAGCTCGGGGATCGTGACGGCGAAGTCGGCGAGCAGCTCGAGCAGGAAGGCCTCGAACTCGTCGTCGGCGCGGTCGATCTCGTCGATGAGCAGCACGACCGGCTCGGTGGCCTCCAGCGCTTCGAGCAGCGGCCGGCGCAGCAGGAAGCGCCGCGAGAACAGCTCGCCTTCGACGGCTCCTTCGCCGGCCGCGCGCAGCGCCAGCAGCTGGCGCGGGTAGTCCCAGTCGTAGAGCGCGTGGTGCAGGTCGATGCCCTCGTGGCACTGCAGCCGGATCAGCCGTGATCCGGTGGCTGCGGCCAGCGCCCGCGCGACCTC
>JANJUA010000223.1 GCA_024710825.1 Solirubrobacteraceae bacterium | reverse complement strand
GCCTGCGCCGTGAGGCTGCTCGACCGCGGCTTCTTCCGCATCGGCTCCGAGGACTACGCGGTGACCAACGAGACATACGGGCTGGCGACGATGCGCAAGGAGCACGTCTCGCTCGACGGCGCGACGGTCCGCTTCGACTATCCGGCCAAGAGCGGCAGGCGGCGCGTGCAGTCGGTCGTCGACCCGGAGGTCGCGGCGGTCGTCCGCAGGCTCCTGCGCCGACGGGGCGGCGGCGACGAGCTGCTGGCCTACAAGCGCGGGCGCCGCTGGGAGGACGTGAGGTCGGCGGACGTCAACGCCTACGTCAAGCAGGCGACGGGCGCGGAGTTCTCGGCCAAGGACTTCCGGACATGGGGCGCGACCGTGCTCGCGGCGGTGGCGCTCGCGGTGACCGTCCCCGCCGAGACGAAGGTCGCCCGCAGGCGGGCGGTGAAGCGCGCCGTCGACGAGGTCGCCCACTACCTCGGCAACACGCCCGCGGTCGCGCGAGCCTCCTACATCGACCCTCGCGTGATCGACCGCTTCCAGGACGGCCTGTCGATCGCCGGCGTCCTACAGGATCTCGGCGCCGACCCCGACGACACGGCGATCCAGGGCCCCGTGGAGGAGGCGGTGCTGGCGCTCATCGCCGAGCACGAGAGCGAGGCCGTCGTCAGCGTCGAGGAGGCGCTCGTCGCGGCCTGAGCTAGCTCGACGCCGGCTCGGCGTCGAGCGCCGCGATGGCGGCGTCGCGCTCGGCGACGATCGTGAAGATCTGGTCGAGCCCCGTGATCTCGAACGTCTTGGCGATGTTCTGGTCGGAGTTGACGATGACCAGGGCGCCCTCGCGCGTTCGCAGGCGCTTGACGGCGCCGATCAGGACGCCGAGCGCGGTCGAGTCGAGGAACGTCGTGTCGGTGAGGTCGACGACGATCCGCGTCTTGCCGCCCTCGATCGAGTCGGTGAGCTTCTGCTTCAGCTCGGGCGCGGTGAAGAGGTCGATCTCGCCGCGAACCGCCACCACGTGGCGCTCGCCGTCGAGGTCCTCCTCGCTCAGTGAGAACTCTGCTGGCATCGGCTTTCCATTGTGGCAGGTCGAATCCGCGGCCCCGGCTCAGCCCAGCGCGAGTCGGACGGCGACGCCCTCGCCGGACACTCGCACCTCGTCGGCGATCCGCTCGAGCACGTTGCCGACGCCAGGCAGCGCCGCGTCGGCCATGAGGGCATCGCCCCCGCCGGTGCGCAGGCCCACGACCTCGAGCTCGATGCCGTCCTCGCCGGCGCCGACGCGGACGATCACGTGCCCGTCGGGCGAGTGTCCGGGGGCGTGGGCGGCGATCGCGTCGGCGACGAGCAGGGCGTCGTCGAGCCGGTCCACCGGGCAATGGGCGCGAGCCGCCAGCATGCCCACCACGCGGGCGAGCACCGGGCCCAGGAGCGGGCCGTGCGCGACCTTCAGGGTCGCGACGTTCGCGCTCATGTCGCGACTGCCTCGCCGGCCAGCCGGAACACCATCGCCACCTCCGTGCGCTCGTCGGGGGACCGGCCCAGCTCCAGCGACTCGGTCAGCGTGGCGATGAGCGGCAGCCCGAGGCCGAGCCCGGGAGAGTCGGCCCGCGGCACGATGCCGCGCCCGTGGTCGCGGACCGTCACCCTGAGGACGTCGCCGTCGAGGGTGGCCGCCACCTCCATCGGACCGTCGCCGCCGCCGTAGGCGTGGACGACGACGTTGGTGCACGCCTCGGTGACCGCCAGCTTGACGTCCGACAGCGTCTGCGGGTCGAGGTCGAGGGCCTCGCCGAGGCCGCCCAGGGCATGGCGAACGACCGCGACGTTCTCGGCGCGGGCGGGCAGGATGAGCTCGACATCGGCCATCGTCAGGAGTCCTAGGTGCCCGTCGAGGGGGTGCTTCACACACCGGTTGCCCTCAGGGGCGGCCGAGACGGTAACCGACTGGCGCTGCTTTTGGCTCTCTGCGCGATCGTCTACGCTTTCTCGCGCCGCCTGAGCTGCTCTTCCCCCCGCCGGAGCACCTCCCAGATGAACCAGAGAATCTCGCCCCCAAGGCCTGACGGCCTCTACGACCCCCGCTACGAGCACGATGCGTGCGGCGTGGCGATGGTGGCGCGCCTGGACAACGTCCCGAGCCACGACGTCGTCGCCAAGGCGCTGCTCGCGCTGGACAACCTGGAGCATCGGGGCGCCGCGGGCGCGGACAAGCACACGGGCGACGGCGCGGGCATCCTGCTGCAGATGCCCGACCGCTTCCTGCGGGCGGTCGTCGACTTCGAGCTGCCCCCCGTCGGGCGCTACGGCGTCGCCATGTGCTTCCTGCCGCGCGACCCCGCGCGGCGCGAGAAGCTCGAGGCGCTGATGGAGCTCAACACCCGCGTCGAGGGCCAGGTCGTCCTCGGCTGGCGCGACGTGCCGATCGACGAGACGCACGTCGGGGAGACGGCGAACGCATCCCGTCCGCACATCCGCCAGCTCTTCGTCGGCGCGGGCGACGGCTTCGCCGACGACCAGGACGCCTTCGAGCGCAAGCTCTACGTCATCCGCCGCGTGTGCGAGCTCGCGGCCGGGCCGGACTTCTACGTGCCGTCGTTCTCCTCGCGGACCGTCGTCTACAAGGGGATGCTCATCTCCTACCAGGTGCCGGGCTTCTACCCGGACCTGCGCGACGAGCGCATGGAGAGCGCGATGGGGCTCGTGCACTCGCGCTTCTCGACGAACACGTTCCCGAGCTGGGAGCTGGCGCACCCTTACCGCGTGATCGCCCACAACGGCGAGATCAACACGCTGATGGGCAACGTCAACTGGATGCGGGCCCGCGAGAGCCGGCTCGCGTCGGACCTCTTCGGCGGCGACCTGCGCAAGGTGCTGCCGAGCGTCCGTCCCGGCGGCTCGGACTCGGCGACGTTCGACAACGTCCTCGAGCTGCTGATGCTCGCGGGCCGCTCGCTGCCGCACGCGGTGATGATGATGATCCCGGAGGCCTACGACGGCCGGGACGACCTCACCGACGAGCTCAAGGCCTTCTACGAGTTCCACAGCACCTTCATGGAGCCGTGGGACGGCCCCGCGGCCGTCTGCTTCACCGACGGCCGCCTGATCGGCGCGACGCTGGATCGCAACGGCCTGCGCCCCGGCCGCTGGATGGAGACCGACGACGGGCTCGTCGTGCTCGGCTCCGAGTCCGGCCTGCTCGGCATCCCCGCGGACCGCGTCAAGCGCCTCGGCCGCCTGCAGCCGGGCAAGCTGTTCCTCGTCGACCTCGAGCAGGGCCGGATCGTCTCCGACGAGGAGGTCAAGCGCGAGATCTCGACGGCGGAGCCGTACCGGGAGTGGATCGAGACCCACCAGGTTCGCTTCGACGACCTCCCGGACGCGCACGTGACGATGACCGGCGTGCAGCCGAGCGAGCTGCGCCGCCTGGCCTTCGGCTACTCGCAGGAGGACCTGCGCGTCCTCATCGCCCCGATGGCCGCCGCGGGCGCCGAGCCGATCGGCTCGATGGGCAACGACAACGCGCTCGCCGTGCTGTCGGACCAGCGCCCGCCGCTGTTCGCGTACTTCAAGCAGCTCTTCGCCCAGGTGACCAACCCCCCGATCGACCCGATCCGAGAGGAGGTGGTTATGAGCCTCCGCAGCGTGATCGGGCCGGAGGGCAACCTCTTGGACGCGGACCCACGCCACGCGCATCAGCTCATGCTCAAGCAGCCGATCCTGCGCAACCTCGAGCTCGAGAAGCTCAAGCAGGCCGGCGGCGACATCTTCCAGACGCTCACCCTGGACATGACCTGGCCGGTGGCAGCCGGGACCGCGGGCATGGCGCGCCGGCTCGCCGACCTCTGCGATGAGGCATACCACGCGCTCGTAGACGGCGCGAACGTGCTGATCCTCTCGGATCGGCGCATGGGCCCGGAGCGGGCCCCGATCCCGGCGCTGCTCGCGGTCGCCGCGGTGCACCACCACCTCGTCCGCGCCGGGAACCGCCTCCAGTGCAGCCTCGTGCTCGAGTCAGGTGAGCCGCGCGAGGTGCATCACATGGCGACGCTGATCGGCTACGGCTGCGGCGCCATCAACCCGTACCTCCTCTTCGACACCGTCGACGAGATGGTCTTCTCGGGCGACATCCCCGGGGTCGCCGACGCGGACACGGCCGAGCGCAACGTCGTCAAGGCGATCGGCAAGGGCCTGCTGAAGACGATCTCGAAGATGGGGATCTCGACCATCCAGTCCTACTGCGGCGCGCAGATCTTCGAGGCCGTCGGCCTGGAGCGCGACCTCATCGACCGCCACTTCACCGGCACGGCGTCGCGGATCGGGGGCATCGGCATCGAGGTGCTCGCCCAGGAGGCCCTCGACCGCCACGCCCGGGCGTGGACGGACGCCAGCTCCAACGACGACGGGCGGCTGCTGCCGGTCGGCGGCGTGTACGCCTGGCGCCGGGACGGCGAGCACCACATGTGGAACCCGGAGACGATCGCGCTCGTCCAGCAGGCGGTGCGGTCTCGGGCTCCGACGGGGAGCGATAGCGAGCCGTTGGACGGGACGGCCCAGGGCAAGTACGACGAGTACGCCCGCACCGTCAACGAGGACGCCACCCGGCGCGCGACGCTGCGCGGGCTCATGGCTCTCCGCACCGAGAGCGTGACCCCGGTGGCGCTCGAGGAGGTCGAGCCGGCGAAGGAGATCGTCAAGCGCTTCGCCACCGGCGCGATGTCGCTGGGCTCGATCTCGCGCGAGGCGCACGAGACGCTCGCCAGGGCGATGAACCACCTCGGCGGCAAGTCGAACACAGGCGAGGGCGGGGAGGACCCCGTCCGCTTCGCCGACGACCGCCGCTCGGCGATCAAGCAGGTCGCCTCGGGCCGCTTCGGCGTCACGATCCACTACCTCGTCAACGCGGACCAGCTCCAGATCAAGATGGCCCAGGGCGCCAAGCCCGGCGAGGGCGGCCAGCTCCCCGGCCACAAGGTCGACAAGTACATCGGCGGCATCCGCCACTCGACGCCGGGCGTGGGGCTCATCTCCCCGCCGCCGCACCACGACATCTACTCGATCGAGGACCTCAAGCAGCTCATCTACGACCTGCGCTGCTCGAACCCGACGGCGAGCGTGTCGGTGAAGCTCGTCTCCGAGGTGGGCGTCGGCACGGTCGCGGCGGGCGTCGCGAAGGCCAACGCCGACCACGTGCTGATCGCCGGCCACGACGGCGGCACCGGCGCGTCGCCGCTGTCCTCGATCCAGGCGGCCGGCGTGCCGTGGGAGATCGGCCTCGCCGAGACCCAGCAGACGCTGCTGCGCAACGACCTGCGCTCCCGGATCACGGTGCAGACCGACGGCCAGCTCAAGACCGGCCGCGACGTGGCGATCGCCGCGCTGCTCGGCGCCGACGAGTTCGGCTTCTCGACGGCCCCCCTGATCGCCACCGGCTGCATCATGATGCGCGCCTGCCACCTGAACACCTGTCCGGTCGGCATCGCCACCCAGGACCCCGAGCTCGTCAAGCGCTTCAAGGGCCAGCCGGAGCACGTCATCAACTTCTTCTTCTTCGTGGCCGAGGAGCTGCGGGGGATCATGGCGTCGCTGGGAATGCGCACGCTGGACGAGATGATCGGCCGCACGGACCTGCTGCGCGCCGACGAGGCCGTCGACCACTGGAAGGCGCGCGGCGTCGACCTGTCGGCCCTGCTGACGGTCCCCGAGCTGCCGGCGGGCGCGCCGCGCCGCCGCGTGCGCCCGCAGGAGCCGGTGCTCGACGACGCGCTCGACTGGGAGCTCGTGGCGCTCTCCAAGGGCGCCCTCGAGGACGGCGAGCGGGTCGCGATCGAGCTGCCGGTCCGCAACGTCAACCGCTGCGTCGGCGGCATCCTCTCCTCCCACATCGCCCGCGCGCACGGCGCGCAAGGGCTGCCGGAGGGCTCGATCTCCGTCCGCTTCGACGGCTCGGCCGGACAGTCGTTCGGCGGCTGGCTCGCGCCCGGCGTGGAGTTCCTGCTGCACGGCGACGCCAACGACTACACCGGCAAGGGCCTGTCCGGCGGCGTGCTCGCCGTGCGCCCGCCGGAGAGCGCCGCCTACGCGGCGGAGGAGAACGTCGTCGTCGGCAACACGGTCCTCTACGGCGCCACGAGCGGGCGCGCGTTCTTCCGCGGCCTGGCCGGCGAGCGCTTCGCGGTGCGCAACTCGGGCGCCAGCGCGGTCGTCGAGGGCGTCGGCGACCACGGCTGCGAGTACATGACCGGCGGCCGCGTGGTCGTCCTCGGCCCGACCGGTCGCAACTTCGCGGCGGGCATGAGCGGGGGCCTCGCGTTCGTGCTCGACGAGGACGGGCTCCTGCGCTCGCGCTGCAACCCGGCCGCGCTGCCGGACCTGTGTCCGCTGGACGAGGCCGACGCGATCGAGCTGCGCGACCTGGTCGCCGAGCACGTCGAGCGCACCGGATCGTCGGTGGGCCGGCGGGTGCTGGAATCCTTCGAGGAGCTGCTGCCGCGGTTCGTGAAGGTCTTCCCGGCCGACTACCGCCGCGTGCTCGAGCAGCTCGCCGAGGAGGAGGACGCGCTCGTCGGAGCCGTCGAGGTGTCGACCGTCGACATGGTCGGCGAGCCGGACGTGATCGGGGAGGGCGACTGATGGGCGAGCTCGGAGCCTTCCTGAAGATCACCCGCCACGGCTTTCAGGAGCGCCCGCCGGAGACCCGCGCGGCCGACTACGACGAGTTCGCCTACGAGCGCTCGGTCCCCGAGCTGCGCGAGCAGGGCGCGCGCTGCATGGAGTGCGGCGTGCCGTTCTGCCACAACGGCTGCCCGCTGGGCAACCTGATCCCGGACTGGAACGACCTCGTCTACCGCGACCGCTGGCAGGACGCGATCCGCCAGCTCCACGCGACGAACAACTTCCCCGAGTTCACCGGCCGGCTGTGCCCGGCGCCGTGCGAGGCGGCGTGCGTCCTCGAGATCAACGAGGGCGACGCGGTCACCATCAAGCAGATCGAGGTGGCGATCGCCAACCGCGCGTGGGACGAGGGCTGGGTGACCCCGGAGCCGCCGCAGCTGGAGACGGGCCGCTCCGTCGCGGTCGTCGGCTCCGGCCCGGCGGGCATGGCGGCGGCGCAGCAGCTCCGGCGCGCCGGCCATCGCGTCGTGCTGTTCGAGCGCGACGAGTCGATCGGCGGGCTCATGCGCTTCGGCGTGCCGGACTTCAAGATCGACAAGGCCGTCGTCGAGCGGCGGGTGCGTCAGCTCGCCGGCGAGGGCGTCGAGCTGCGCGCCGGCGTCGAGGTCGGCACCGACGTCACCGTCGACGAGCTGCGCGCGGACTTCGACGCGATCGTGCTGGCGACGGGGTCGCGCGTGCCGCGCGACCTCCCGGTGCCCGGGCGCGAGCTCGACGGCGTGCACTTCGCGATGGACTACCTCATGGGCCGCAACCGCTGGGTGGCCGCGCAGCAGGGTCCCGAGCCGCTGGCGCCCGTCGACCCGGCGCTGATCGCGCCGATCACCGCGCGCGACAAGCACGTCGTGGTCATCGGCGGCGGAGACACCGGCGCCGACTGCGTCGGCAACGCGATCCGCGAGGGCGCCAAGTCGGTCGTTCAGATCGAGATCCTCGACCGGCCGCCCGACAGCCGGCCCGACGACACGACGCCGTGGCCGCTGTGGCCCGCGAAGTACCGCAAGAGCTACGCGATCGCCGAGGGCGAGGCGCTTGCGCTCGCCGAGCAGGACTACGCGATCGCCACCACGCACCTGAGCGGCGTCGACGGGCACGTGGCGAAGCTGCACTACGCCGAGGCGGAGGACTTCCGCCCCGTGCCGGGCACCGAGGCGGCCTTCGACGCGGATCTCGTGCTGCTGGCGATGGGCTTCCTGCACCCCGAGCAGGAGCTGCTGGACGCGCTCGGCGTGGCCAAGGACCCCCGCGGCAACGTCAAGGCGGGCGCGTACGTGACGAGCGAGCCGGGCATCTTCGCGGCGGGCGATGCGCGCCGCGGGCAGTCGCTGATCGTGTGGGCGATCAACGAGGGGCGCCAGTGCGCGCGCCTGGTCGACCGCTACCTCCGCGATGCGCCGTTGCCGGCCACCATGCGCGAGCCCGTGCACTCGGGCAACGTGATGCCCGCGGACGAAGGTCCCGAGGGGCCGCCGCTGCACGCCTCCGGCGGCCTGCTCTCCGCCGAGGAATAGCAGCGGCGCTGCCGCTACGGTGCAGCGGATGGCGGCCACCTCAGCCGAGCAGCTGACCGACCTCTGCGGCAGCGACCCGACGTGGCTCTGCCGCACGACCTACGACGTGACCGGCAGCGAGCCCGCCACGCGCGTCGTCGACGCGCTGCTCGGCACCCCGCTGACCATCGCCGCGATCGTGTTGGCGGCGGTCGTCGTCAACCGGCTGGCGCGGCGCGCCGTCAAGCGGACGCTGCGCTCGCTGAACTCGGGCACGGTCCAGGAGCGCCTCGGGGCGGTGCGCCGCCTCACGCCGGAGGCGATGCTCGAGACCCGCGAGACGAGCCTGCGGGCCGAGCAGCGGATCGAGGCGCTGTCGAGCGTGCTCGCGAGCGTCGTCTCGTTCGTCATCCTGCTCGTGGCCGGGCTGATGGTCGTCGGCGAGCTGGGCGTCAAGCTCGGCCCGCTGCTGGCCGGGGCGGGCGTCCTCGGCGTCGCGCTCGGGTTCGGCTCCCAGGCGCTGGTGCGCGACTTCGTCTCCGGCGTCTTCATCCTCGTCGAGGACCAGTTCGGCGTCGGCGACGTCGTCGACCTGGATCGCGAGACGTCCGGCACGGTCGAGGCCGTCAGCCTCCGCACGACCCGGCTGCGCGCCGTCGACGGCACGGTCTGGCACGTCCCCAACGGCGACATCCGGCGGGTCGGCAACATGAGCCAACACTGGTCGCGCGCCCTGCTCGACGTCGAGGTCGCCTACGACACCGACATCGCCCGCGCCAAGCAGGTCATGACCGACGTCGCCGAGGCGGTCTGGCGGGAGGACGACGCGGTGCTGGAGGAGCCGGAGCTGTGGGGCGTCGAGCAGCTCGGGTCGCTCGGCGTGACGCTCCGGCTGGTGGTCAAGACGACGCCCTCGCAGCAATGGCGCGTGAGCCGCCTGCTGCGCGAGCGGATCAAGGGCGCGTTCGACGAGGCGGGCATCGAGATCCCGCAGCTGCACTGGAGCCGCGACGTCCCCGCCGAGTAGCGCAGACGCCGCGGTCCGGAACGGCTACCGGCGCGTGGGCCGGTGGCCGCTGAACGACAGCACCTGCTGGATGCCGCTCGGCCGGTTCGTGTAGCGGATCTTCGTCGGCAGCACGCCGGGCGCGAACGAGATCATCTCGGCCGTCGCGTCCGACGTCCAGGCGTCCGGGTTCGGGCTGCCCTGCTGCTCGGCGAGCGCCGCGCCCGCGGCCTCGAAGGCGTCCCACAGCGACTCGCGGCAGGCCGCGAGGTCGCCGTTGCCGCAGAAGCGAGTCTCGAACGGCGACCGGAATCGCGTCCCCAGCAACGTCCGCAGGTCCTTGTCGACGTAGTTGATCCGCCCGCCGGTGAACCCGCTGGCCGGCGAGTTGGTCCCGCCGGCGATCTGGTTGAGCTGCTCGAGCTGCGGGCCGAGCACAGGCCCGAGCACGGCGTCCGCGACGCGCGGGTACACCGCGTCCATGATCGCCGGCGCGCCGCCCGCGTCCATGCGGCCGTCGCCGTCGCGGTCCAGCCGGCTGGATCCGCCGTCGCGCCAGGCGAGCAGCAGCTCCAGCATCCGCTGCGAGCGGGCGCTGGGCGCCGGGCCGCCGCTCAGCACGCCCGCGATCGCGGGCAGCAGCGTCCCGGCGGCGCGCAGGTCCTGCGTCGCCGCCGCGTTCATCGCGCCGGTCACCGACGCCAGATCGTGCTTGTCGCGCTTCGCGATGCCGGCGTTCAGCATGTCGACGCGCTGGATCGAACCGTAGGTCCACTGGTCGTCGGCGGAGCCGAACCGCGGGGCGGGCTTGTTGTTCCAGTTGTTCATCACGCCCGACGCCGGGTTGGCCTCGTGCGGGTGGGCGCTCGCCTTCAGGAACCCGCGCCACTCGTACTGCCCGGTGCCCTTCGTGGGCAGGCGCGGGTCGACCCGCGGGTCGCGGAGCGGCAGGGCGCCCGTCGAGTACGTCGCGATGTTGCGGTCGTCCGCGTAGCCCACGTTGAACGTGAACGGCGATGTCGCCGCCGCGGCGTAGAACGACCTCAGGCCGGTCACCCTGCCGACGGTGAAGCGCTTGAACATCAGCTGCCAGAGGATGTCCTTGCCGTGGCTGGAGCGGCGCATCGAGATGGCGACGCGGCGCCCGTCGACCGTCGCGTAGCCGAGCACCGGGCCGTGCACCGTGGTGCGGTAGACGACGGCGCCCTGCCCGGCGATCGAGCCGGCGTTGACGCGCCCCATCCGCACGCAGCGGCCCTTGTAGCGGTAGCGCGTGTCCGAGCCGCCGCAGAGCGTCTCGACGTACTGGTCGTTGGTGTCCGAGCCGGCCGACGTGAGCGTCCACGCGTTGTCGGGGCCGCGGCCGATGAGGATGTTGCCGACGCCGGCGGGGATCGCGGCGCCGCGCGCCTCGATGCCCGGCGCCTTGAGGTCCATCTCGAGCGTCAGGCCGGGGTAGAAGTAGCCGATCTGCGGCCCGGCGACGAACAGCGGATGCCCGTTCGTCGAGCGCTTGCCGGCGAGCATGAGGAAGTTCGACATGTTGCGGTGCGCGCGCGTCGCGGTGCTCACCGCCCGCCGCGTGGCCGCGTCCATCGAGCCCTCGTCGACCACGACGCTGCCGCTGCGGTCGCCCCGGGGGACCCGCTCGTACGGGAACGGCTTGGAGATGGTCGTCGGGGTGTCCTCGTCCATGTGCTCGGTGAGGTCGTCGAAGACCTGTCGGCCCTTGTCCGCCCCGAGGCGCTTGGTCAGGCCGTCGAGCAGCATCGAGCGGCGCGTCTCGTCGCCGCCGCCCTGGCCGAAGATCTGGCCGGCGAGCGCGTTGACGGCGTAGACGTCGACGCGGGTGAAGGGCGCCTGGTCGAGCTTGTCGTGGACGCGGCGGGCGTTCATGCCGGCGACGTAGGCGTCGACGTCGCGCAGCAGCGAGCGGCCCTCGGCGCCGCGCGCCAGCAGCGCCGCCGTCTGCGCGCGCTCGATGATGCGGTCGGCCTGCTTGGTCACCGTCACCTGCTTGAGCCCGGTGACCAGCGAGAAAGCGTCGATGCCGGGCGCGTCGAGCGCGGCGAAGCGCGCGGGGTGGCGGCCCTGCGCGACGAGCAGCGCGCGGTCCTGCACGAGGACCCAGCCCGAGGCCCAGGCCAGGTCGAGCCGGTTGCGGCCCGTGATGTGCGGCACGTTGAAGCTGTCGCGCACGATCGTCACGCCCTTGCGCGGGACCGCCTCGCTCCGGCACGGGCAGGAGTCCTCCGCGCCGAGGCGCGCGGACTTGAAGTAGGTGGTCAGGTCACCGGCCGTGACCCGGTCGAACAGCGGCGTGAGGCCGTCGTACATCTCGGCCTGCCGCGCGGCTCCGGGCGGCACCGGGACGCCGCCGTCCTGGCCCGACGGGATGATGTTGAGCGCGGTCTCGGCGTAGTCCTTCGCGGAGGCGCTCGCGGGCAGCATCAGCGCGACGAGGACGCCGAGCAGCATGGTGGAGCGGGACATGCGGCGGGACGCTACTCCTCCGGGTTGACGGGTGCGACGGCTCGTCGCTAGCCTGACGGGGGCGTCACGTTTCCTCTGCCCGGGAGGCTCCACCCATGACTCCGACCCTGCCGCGCTGCGCGGTGATCGGCGCCGGATCGTCCGGCATCGCCGCGCTCAAGGCGCTGCTCGCGGCGGGCCTGGACGCCACCGCCTTCGAGGCGTCCGACCGGATCGGCGGCAACTGGGTCCTCGGCAACCGCAACGGCATGTCGGCCGCGTACCGGGGGCTGCACATCAACACGTCGCGCGAGCGGATGGAGTTCAGCGACTTCCCGATGCCGCGGAGCTACCCCGACTATCCGCGCCACGACCAGATCGCCGCCTACTTCGACGCGTACGCCGACCGCTTCGGCCTGCGCGAGCACATCCGCTTCGAGACGTCCGTGCGGCACGCGGCGCGGGGCCGGCGGGGTGGCTGGACGCTCACGCTCGACGACGGCGCCGTCGAGCGCTTCGACGCGCTGCTCGTCGCCAATGGCCACCACTGGGACCCGCGCTGGCCGGAGCCGGCCTTCCCGGGCTCGGACACGTTCTCGGGGATCCAGATGCACGCGCACGAGTACGCCGACGAGGAGGTCTTCCGCGATCGCGACGTCGTGATCCTCGGGATGGGCAACAGCGCGATGGACCTGGCGGTCGAGTCGAGCTACGTCGCCCGCAGCACTCACCTCGCTGCGCGCCGCGGCGCGTGGATCATGCCGAAGTACGCGTTCGGACGGCCGTTCGACCAGCTGCCCAACGACCCGCGCGTGCCCTACCGCGTGCGCTACTGGGTCGCCGAGCGGATAGTGCGAGCGCAGACCGGCTCGCCGGAGCGCTACGGCCTGCCGAAGCCCGACCACCGCTTCGGCCGCGCGCACCCGACCATCTCGGGGCGCATCCTCGACCGGATCGGCCACGGCGCCGTGACGCCGAAGCCGAACATCGCCCGCCTGGAGGGCGACCGTGTCGTGTTCGTCGACGGCTCCGCCGTCGACGCGGACGTCGTCGTCTACTGCACCGGCTACAAGATCAGCTTCCCCTTCTTCGACGAGGCGCTCGTCTCCGCGCCCGACAATCGGATCGAGCTGTACCGCCGCGTGTTCCACCCCGACCTCGACGACGTCTTCTTCATAGGGCTGCTCCAGCCGCTCGGCGCGATCATGCCGCTCGCCGAGGCGCAGGGGCGCTGGGTGGCCGCGCATCTGCGCGGCGAGTACGCGCTGCCCGACCGGTCGGCGATGCTCGCCGACATCGCGCGCGACCAGCGGGCGATGCGCCGGCGCTACGTCAGCTCGAAGCGGCACACCATCCAGGTCGACTTCGACGACTACCTGCGCGACGTCGAGCGGGAGCTGCGCGCGGGCTCGGCGCGCGCCGGGGCCGTCGCGGCGTGACGCCAGCGGCAGGCAAGCGCGAGCGCACGAAGCAGGCCAACCGCGCGGCGATCCTCGCCGCGGCGCGCGGCGTCTTCGCCGAGCTGGGCTACGGCGCCGCGACCGTGCGCGACATCGTGCGCCGGACCGACCTGGCCAGCGGGACGTTCTACAACTACTTCCCCGACAAGGAGGCGGTCTTCCGGGCGATCGTGGACGAGACCGCCGCGGAGGCGCTGGCGCGCACGCACGTCGCGCGCTCGCGCGGGCAGACGACGGAGGCGTTCGTGGCCGACGGGTTCCGCGCCTACTTCTCGTTCCTGCTCGAGGACCCGGCGACGTTCGAGCTCGTGCGCCGCAACGCCGGGACGATCCGAGCGATGTTCGGCGGCGCGGCGATCGGCGCCGGCGTCGCGCAGCTCGCCGAGGACCTGGCCGAGGGCGTGAGCGCCGGGCTCGTGCCGCCGCACGACACCGAGCTGATGGCCTCCGCGATGGTCGGCACGGCGTTCGAGGTCGGGGTGCGGATGGTCGAGCGGACCGGGGAGCCCGACGTCGACGGCGCCGTGGAGCTCTGCGCCGCGCTCTTCCTCGGAGGGCTCGACCGACTCGGCAGATAGCCTGCCGCCCATGTTCCGCCGAACCACCGTCCTCGCCTGCGCGGTCGGGGCGCTCCTCGCGCTGCCCGCCGCGGGCCATGCCGCCCCCGTCGTCGGCATCGGAGACCAGCAGGCCTCGATGTTCACGAACCCGCTCTACGAGGCCCTCGACGTCCCGATCGTCCGCTACATCGCGCCGTACGACGCGATCGACAGCGGGGTCGACGCCCGCCGTGCCGACGCCTTCATCACCGCCGCTCAGGCCGCGGGCGCGAAGGTCCTCGTGGCGTTCTACCACTCGCGGATGAACCCCGAGAAGCTGCCGAGCACGGCCAAGTACCGGCGCGCGGTGAAGAAGTTCATCGCCGCGTTCCCCTACGTCCGCGAGTACCAGCCGTGGAACGAGGCCAACCGCGGCAACGAGCCGGGGCTGTTCCGCTCGCCGAACCCGCGCCAGGCTGCGAACTACTACATGGCGCTGCGCAAGGTGTGCCGCGGCTGCACGGTGACCGGGCTGGACATGCTCGACGGCGCCAACATGGCCCCGACGCTGCGCTACCTCAAGCAGTTCCAGCGCTACGCGAAGCCGGCGCCGAAGATCTGGGGCCTGCACAACTACTCCGACACGAACCGCAACTCGAGCACGCGCACGCGGGCGATCCTCGCCGCGACCAAGGGCGAGCTGTGGCTGACGGAGACCGGCGGCATCGTGAAGTTCGGCAGCAACTTCCCGGGCGGGAGCAAGGGCCAGCGCCGGGCGTCGAAGGCCCTGCGATACATGTTCAAGCTCGCCGACTCGAGCTCGCGGATCAAGCGGCTCTACATCTTCCAGTGGACCGGCTCGACGAGCTCGGCGCGCTTCGACGCCGGGCTGACGAACCCGAACGGGACCGCGCGGCCCGGCTACCGCGTGGTGAAGAGCCGAATCGGTCGGTAGGTCGTCCAGGCGGGAGGCGCCCGGCGCAGGTTGCGGGCGCCTCCGCCGATGACCGTGGTGGGATGCTCCCGCCGCGACGACGCCTGCCCATCTTCCTGCCGTTCCTCGCGGGCCTCGCCGCCGGGCCGGCCGCCGGCCTCCCGCTGGACACGCTTGCTCTCGGCCTGCTGCTCGCGTGGCTGGCCGCGGACCTGCTGCTCGTGCACCTCCCGGAGCGGTTCGGTCGGTCGCGCGGGGACCGCGGCGCCGGGGCGGCCGACGAGCCCCGGCGAGCGGCGGCGTGCAACGCCCTGCCCGCGCCCCGGC
>JANJUA010000222.1 GCA_024710825.1 Solirubrobacteraceae bacterium | reverse complement strand
GCGAAGCTCTGGGCGACGACGCGCTGCACGCCCGCCGCCCGCGCAGCGGCCAGGAGGTTGTCGGTGCCCTCGATCCGCAGCCGGTTGGTGAGCGCGAACGCCCGATCGATGTGGCGCGGGCTCGACAGGTCCGAGATCGCGGTCATCTCGTGGACGACGGCGTCGGGCCGCGCATCGCCGACCGCGGCGATCAGGCCGCCGCGATCGAGCCCGTCGACCACGACGGGCTCGGCGCCGAGCGCGCGGATCTCGTCGGCCCGGGCGCGGCTGCGGGTGGTGCCGGTGACGGTGTGGCCGTGCTCGACGAGGAGGGTGGTGAGGGGGCGGCCGACCGCGCCGGCCGCGCCCGCGATGAAGATGTGCATGCCCCTCCGACGAGGCGACCTGCCACCCTGTGACAGTGGCCGCCGTCGAGGAGCTCCGCCCGCTCGCGTTCTCCGTCGCCTACCGGATGCTCGGCAGCGTCAGCGAGGCCGAGGACGTCGTGCAGGAGGCGCTGCTGCGCTTGCACGGCAGCGACGACGTCGCCAACGAGGAGGCGTTCCTCACCACGGTCACCACCCGCCTGGCCATCGACGTGCTCCGCTCCGCGCGCGTGCGGCGCGAGACCTACACCGGCTCGTGGCTGCCCGAGCCGCTCGTCGACGACGACAGCCCGGAGCGGCGCGTGGTCGACGACGAGACCGTGTCGCTGGCGTTCCTCGTGCTGCTCGAGCGCCTCACCCCGGAGGAGCGCGCGGTCCTGGTGCTCCGCGAGGCCTTCGACTACGGCTTCGCCGAGATCGCCGAGATCGTCGGCAAGAGCGAAGCCAACTGCCGCCAGATCCTCAGCCGCGCCAGGCGGCGGATCGCCGACGAGCGCCCGCGCTTCGACCCGGAGCCCGAGCGGCGCCAGGCGCTGGCGGCGCGCTTCCTCGCCGCTGCGCGGGCGGGGGACATGGAGGGGCTCGTGGCGATGCTGGCCTCCGACGCCGTGATCGTGGGCGACGGTGGCGGCAAGGCACGGGCGATCGCGCGGCCGCTCGTCGGCGCCGAGGCGATCGCGAAGGCGCTCGCCGGCTTCCGGGTGCAGGCGGAGCGCTGGGGGCTGAGCTTCGAGCCCGCGACGATCAACGGCCAGCCCGGCTTTCGCACCCTCGACGCCGAGGGCCTGCTCGTGAACGTCGTGGCGGTCGAGGTCGACGCCGGCCGGGTGGCGCGCCTGCTGTCGGTGGTCAACCCGGACAAGCTCCGCCACCTCGGCCCGGTCTCCAGGGTCGCGCTGCGCCCCGGCCAGGGGTAGGGTCAGTCGTCATGTCCGACGCCTTCTTCGAGCAGGGTCAGAAGATCTGGGTCCACACCCCCGACGGGGGTGCGCGGCCGGCCCTGTGGGTGGGGGAGGGCGACAACGCGACGTTCTTCGGCGGCGCGCCGCTGGCCTACGTCGTCTTCACCGACACGCGGGAGGGCGCCGAGGTGGCGCTCGACCACGTCACCGCGCGCGACGAGTGAAGCTAGGGCGGCGACGGTTCCCGCGCTTGCCCTGACGGCGGACGCGCTGCGCTGAGCGCGCCCGCCAGGGCGCTCAGGCGGTCGTCAGCGCGGGGGCGTCGCTGTAGGTCTCGCCGCGCTCGGCCTTCGCCACCAGCGAGGCGGGCGGCTCGAAGCGCTCGCCGTAGGTGGCGGCGAGCTCGCGCGCGCGGGCCACGAACCCGGGCAGTCCCGAACGATCGGGGTGGTGGGTGGGATCCGAGTAGCCGTTGACGTACTGGAGCACCCCGCCGGTCCAGCCGGGGAAGCCGATGCCCATGATCGAGCCGATGTTGGCGTCGGCGACCGACTCGATCACGCCCTCGTCGACGCACTTGATCGCCTCGATCGCCTCGATGAACAGCATGCGCTCCTGGAGGTCGCGCAGCGAGATCGTCGAGGGGTCGGCGACCGGCGGGAACGCGTCGGCGAGACCCGGCCACAGGCCGGTGCGCTTGCCGTCTGCGTACTCGTAGAAGCCGCGGCCCTCGAGCTTGCCCGGGCGGTCGAGCTCGTCGAGCATCCGCTCGATGACCTGCACCGAGGCGGGCAGGTCGAACCCGGAGCCGGTGGCGCCCGCCTCCTCGGCGGCGATGCGGATCTTGCGCATCAGCTTGAGGTTGAGCTCGTCGCTGAGCTGGAGCACGGGCGCGGGGTAGCCGGCCTGCGAGGAGGCCTGCTCGATCGACGGCGCGGGGACGCCCTCCACGAGCATGGCGATGCCCTCGTTGATGAACGTCCCGATGACGCGCGAGGTGAAGAAGCCGCGTGAGTCGTTGACGACGATCGGGGTCTTCTTGATCTGCTTGGCGACGTCGAGCGCCCGGTAGAGCGTCTCGTCGCTGGTCTGCTGGCCCTTGATGATCTCCAGCAGCGGCATCTTGTCCACCGGGCTGAAGAAGTGCAGCCCGATGAAGTCGGCCGGGCGCGACACGCCGGCGGCGAGCTCGGTGATCGGCAGCGTCGAGGTGTTCGAGCCCAGCAGGGCGCCGTCGGCGAGGTGCGGCTCGATCTCGGCGAAGACCTTCGTCTTGACCGCCGGGTCCTCGAAGACGGCCTCGATGACGAGGTCCGCGCCGGCCGCGGCGGCCGGGTCGGTCGTGGGCGTGATGCGCGCCAGCAGCGCGTCGCCCTTCTCCTGCGTCGTCTTGCCGCGCTGCACGCCCTTGGCCACCAGCGTCTCCGAGTAGCTCTTGCCGCGGTCGGCCGCCTCCTGGGAGACGTCCTTGAGCACGACCTCGATGCCGGCCTTGGCGCACACGTAGGCGATCGCGGCGCCCATCATGCCCGCCCCGAGCACCACGACCTTGGTCGCCGTGAACGGCGCGATGTCCGCCGGCCGGCCGCGGTCGCCGTTGACGCGCTGCAGATCGAAGAAGAACGCCTGGATCATGTTCTTGGCCACCTGGCCGGTGACCAGGTCGGTGAAGTAGCGGCCCTCGATCTCGATCGCGCTGTCGAAGTCGACCTGGGCGCCCTCGACCGCGGCGGCCATGATGTGGTGCGGCGCCGGGTAGTTGGCGCCCTTGATCTGCTTGCGCAGGTTGGCCGGGAACGCCGGCAGGTTGGCCGCGAGCTTCGGGTTGCTCGGCGTGCCGCCGGGCATCTTGTAGCCCTCGGCGTCCCACGGCTGCACCGCCTCCGGATTCGCCTGGATCCACGCCTTGGCGGCGCCCAGCAGCTCCTCGGGGCTGCCGACGATCTCGTCGACGAACCCGAGCTCCTTCGCCTTGGCGGGCCGGTGGCGCTGACCCTGCAGCAGCCACTGCATGAGCGCCTCGACGATGCCGACCATGCGCACGCTGCGCACCACGCCGCCGCCGCCCGGCAGCAGCCCGAGCTGGACCTCGGGGAAGCCGAGCTGCACCTTCGGCGAGTCGACCGCGATGCGGTGGTGCGCGGCGAGCGCGATCTCCAGCCCGCCGCCGAGCGCCGCGCCGTTGATCGCCGCGACGACCGGCTTGCCGAGCGTCTCCAGGCGCCGGAGCTGGGCCTTGATGGTGCGCAGCAGCTCGGAGACCTGCTCGGCGTCCTCCTTGCGCGCCTGGATGAGGTCCTTGAGGTCGCCGCCGGCGAAGAACGTGCTCTTCGCGGAGGTGATGACCACGCCCGTGATCGTGTCGCGCTCGGCCTCCAGGCGGTCGACGGTGGCGCCCATCGACGCCACGTACGCCGCGTTCATCGTGTTCGCGGACTGGTTCGGGTCGTCCAGCGTGAGGACGACGACGCCGTCGGCGTCCTGCTCCCAGCGGATGGTGGTGGACTCGGCCATGTTCTAGATCGCCTCCACGACGGTCGCGATGCCCATGCCGCCGCCGACGCAGAGCGTCGCGAGGCCGTACTTGCCGCCGGTGCGGCGCAGCTCGTCGACGAGCGTGCCCAGGATCATCCCGCCGGTCGCGCCGAGCGGGTGGCCCATGGCGATCGCGCCGCCGTTGACGTTGACCTTCTCCATGTCGAGGCCCATGTCGCGCACGAAGCGCAGCACCACCGCGGCGAACGCCTCGTTGATCTCGACCAGGTCGAGCTGATCGGCCGTGATGCCGGCCTTGGCCAGCGCCTTCTTCGACGCGGGGGCCGGGCCGGTGAGCATGATCGTCGGCTCGGCGCCCGAGACCGCGGTCGCCAGGATCCGCGCCCGCGGCTCCAGGCCGAGCTCCGCACCCGTCTGCTCGTTGCCGACCGCCACCAGCGATGCGCCGTCGACGATCCCCGACGAGTTGCCGGGCGTGTGGACGTGGTCGATCTTCTCGACCCAGTGGTACTTCTGCAGCGCGACGGCATCGAAGCCGCCCAGGTCGCCCATGACCTGGAAGGAGGGCTTCAGGGCGGCGAGCGTCTCGACCGTCGTCCCCGGGCGGATGTGCTCGTCGCGCTCGAGGACCACGTGGTCGTTGATGTCGCGCACCGGGACGACCGAGGCGGCGAAGCGGCCCTCCTCGGTCGCCGTGGCGGCGCGCTCCTGCGAGCGGGCGGCGTAGGCGTCGACGTCCTCGCGGCTGAAGCCCTCGATCGTGGCGATCAGATCGGCGCCGATGCCCTGCGGCACGAACGACGTGTCGTAGGCCGTCTCGGGGTCCATCGCCCAGGCGCCGCCGTCGGCGCCCATCGGCACGCGCGACATCGACTCGACACCGCCGGCCAGGACCAGGTCCTCCCAACCGGAGGCGACCTTCTGGGCGGCGATGTTCACGGCCTCCAGGCCGGAGGCGCAGAATCGGTTGAGCTGCACGCCGGCCACCGTGTCCGGCAGGCCCGCCTTGATCGCCGCCGTCTTGGCGATGTCCGCGCCCTGGTCGCCGATCGGCGTCACGCACCCCAGCACGACGTCGTCGATGCGGTTGGGGTCGAGCTTCGAGTTGCGGCCGAGCAGCTCGTGCATCAGGCCGACCACGAGATCGACGGGCTTGACGGTGTGCAGCGCCCCGTTGCTCTTGCCCTTGCCGCGCGGCGTGCGCAGGGCGTCGAACACGAGCGCTTCGGTGGTTGGCATGGTTCGGTGTCTCCCCGGGCCTTCGTTGACTCTTGAGTCAATGGTAGAGGCTGAGGCGCTGACTGGCTGGTCAACCAGTTGTGAGCAGCTCCAACAGCGAGGCCGCGTGGCGCTCGACGAAGGAGGGGCCGATGCCCTTGATGGCGAGCAGCTCGGCGTCCGTGGTCGGGCGGCGGCGGACGATCTCGCGCAGCGTGGCGTCGGTGGCGACGGTGTAGGCGGGCTTGCCGTCGGCCCGCTCCCGGCGCCACTCCTTCAAGGGCGCCAGCTCGGCGTCGGAGACGGGTGGGCCGTCGTCGGCGGCGGCCTTGGCGCGGCGCTTGGGGGCGGCGGTGATCGCGGGGAGCCAGTCGGGCGGGTCGTGGACGTCGCAGCAGCGGCCGCTGGGCGCCCCGGGGGTGGGGTCGCCGAAGTGGTCGAGGAGCTGACGTCGGCGGCACGTCTCGCTTGCCGCCGCGTAGCGCTCGATCGAGCGGTAGGACTGCCAGCGGCGGTCGGTGGCGGCGCGGCACAGCCGGGCGGCCGTCGCCCGGTCGAAGTCGCGGCCGGTCGGCTCGACGCGGACGGCGCCGCCTCTGCCGGGCTCGAGGCGGACGGCCCCGGCGCGCTCGGCGACGCCGAGGGCGACGCGGTCGCGGTCGTCGCCGGCGTCGAGCTCGACGGCCCCGTCGGCCTCCGCGGCGCGGGCTCGCAGGCGGGCGACGAGGGCGCCGACCTGCTCCGGGGTGACCTCGGCCTCCTTGATGAAGCGGACGAGGCGGCCGAGGTCGGCGCGCGAGGCGAGCAGGACGGCCCGCGCCGGGAGGCCGTCGCGGCCCGCCCGGCCGGCCTCCTGGTAGTAGGCCTCGAGGCTCGACGGCAGCGCGACGTGCCACACCGAGCGGACGTCGGCCTTGTCGACGCCCATGCCGAA
>JANJUA010000218.1 GCA_024710825.1 Solirubrobacteraceae bacterium | reverse complement strand
CGTCGTGCGCGCGGTGCTGATCGGCGTCGCGCTGCTCGCGCTCGCGCTCGCGGCCACCGACCTGCCGGTCCGCCAGCCGCTCGTGCTGCTCGTGGCGGTCGCGCTCGGGCTGACGCTGTTCTCGGCCCTCGGCGTGATCGTCGGCATCTACGCCGAGTCCTGGGACTTCACCGGCTTCTTCAACAACCTCGTCATCCTGCCGCTGACGTTCCTGGGCGGCGTCTTCTACTCCGTGGACCTGCTCCCCTCGCCGTGGGAGGAGCTCTCGCACCTGAACCCGATCTTCTACCTCGTGCAGGCGGTCCGCTACGGGTTCCTCGGCTCCAGCGACGTGAGCGTGCTGCTCGCGCTCGCGGTCACCGGCGCGCTCGCGGCGGTCACCGTCGGGTGGTCGACGTGGCTGTTCCAGACGGGGCGTCGCCTCAAGCCGTAGAGCGGATCCCGCCGGTCGCCCTCGTCCTGACCGGCATCGTGTCGGTCCAGTTCGGGGCGGCGATCGCGACGACGCTCTTCGACGAGGTCGGCGCCGCGGGCGCGAGCCTGCTGCGGGTCGTCTTCGGCGCCGCCATCATGGCGCTCGTCTTCCGCGTGCGCGTGCGCGGCTACTCGGCCGCGGACATGCGGCTCGTCGTCTGCTTCGGGCTCGCGCTCGGCGCTATGAACCTCGCCTTCTACGAGGCGCTGGACCGGATTCCGCTGGGCGTCGCGGTGACCGTCGAGTTCGTCGGCCCCCTGTCGGTGGCGGTGCTCGGGTCGAGGCGGGCGCTCGACCTGCTCTGGGTGGTGCTCGCCGCGGCGGGGATCGTGCTGCTCGCCAACCCGCTCGGCGCGTCCGGCATCGATGCCCTCGGCCTGGTCTTCGCCCTGGTCGCCGGGCTCTGCTGGGCGCTGTACATCGTGCTCGCGGCGCGTGCCGGCCCGCGCTTCCGGGGCGCGGACGGGGTGACGATCGCCCTGGTCGTCGCGACGGTCGTGCCGCTCGGCTCGGGGATCGCCGAGGGCGGGGCGGACCTCCTGCGGCCCGAGCTGCTCGCCCTCGGCGCCGCGGTGGGACTGCTCAGCTCGGCGATCCCCTACACGCTGGAGATGGAGGCCCTGCGGCGCATGCCGCGCCGGGTGTTCAGCGTCCTGATGAGCGTCGAGCCCGCGGTGGCGGCGCTCGCGGGCCTGATCGTGCTGGGCCAGGGGCTCGCGGCGCACGAGGTCGTCGCCATCGCCCTGGTCGTCGCCGCGAGCGCGGGCGCCACGCGCAACGCGATGGCGCCCGTGGACGCGTAGGGTCGGGGTCGCGATCGTGTTCCCCCTCAACCTCCCGAACCTGCTCACCGTGCTGCGCATCCTGCTCGTGCCGGTCGTCGTGGTGGCGCTGCTGGACCAGACCGAGAACGGGGACCTGCTCGCGGCGATCGTGTTCGCGTTCGCGTCGATCACCGACTGGGTCGACGGCTGGCTCGCGCGCACGCGCGGCGCGATCACCACCTTCGGAAAGCTGATGGACCCGATCGCGGACAAGCTGCTCGTCGTCGCCGCCCTCGTCGCGCTCGTCTCGCTGGACCGGCTGGCCGCCTGGGTGGCGATGGTCATCATCGCGCGGGAGCTGGCGGTGACGATGAGCCGGATGGCCGCCACGAGCCAGGGCGTCGTGATCGCGGCCAACCGCTGGGGCAAGGTGAAGACCGCGCTTCAGGTGGCGACGATCTTCCTGCTCATCGCGGTCAGCGGCTCGCCGCTGTGGCTCGACGTGCTCGTCTACCTGACGGTGGCGGTGACGATCGTGTCGGGGCTCGAGTACTTCTTCGGGCTGCGGCGGGTGCTCGCGGATCGGGAGCGGGTGGGGGCATGAGATGGCTGGTGGGGCTGCTCGGGCTGCTCGTCGTCCTGTGCGCGGGAACGCTTCTCGCGGTCGTGCTGATCGAGCGCGACCCGACGGGCGAGGAGCTGCGGAGGTGCGCGGACGACGCCGGCGCCCGGCGCATCGACGGCGCCGACAGCCTCGGCCCGCTGCGCGTGGACCTGCTCGCCGACACGCTCTCCGCCTCGCGCCCGCAGACGCTCGCCAACGGCTACCGGGCGACGTACCTGCGCCCCGAGGACGGCTCGTACCTCGCGGTGGCGGTCGCGCGCGAAGACCAAGGCGACCTCGACATGATCGAGATGGTCAGGACCGAGCCGAGCGTGCTGCCGATCGTCGCCTACGCGCAGGGCGAGCGCGCGGCGGCGCTCGAGGCCTGCGTCGACGAGCAGCTCTGAGCCGCGCGGCGTCGGGCTACGCCCCGTCCAGCCACTCGCGCATCCCCGTGTGGTGCAGCGCGTGCTCGCCGGTCTCGAGCTCCCGGCGCAGCTCGCCGAGCAGGCCGAAGCGCTCGGCGACGACGTTGTGCTGGTGGATCGACTCGAGGTTCTCCTGCCGGGCGAAGACGAAGTGGCGGTCCGACAGCTCCGGCAGGCCGTCCACCACGCCGCGGACCATCTCGCGCACGCAGTCCTCGACGAAGCGCGGGCGGCGGTGCGCCTTCTCGACCACGAACGCCTCGTCGCTGCGCTTCATCATCTCGTATATCTCGCTGGACATCGACTCCTCGACGATGCCGAGCAGCGTCATGGCGTCGAGCTCGACCTCGCAGTCCTCGGGGCAGCCGATGTGCAGCGTCCCCAGCCCGCGCTGGTTGTGCGTCGCCACGGGGACGTCGTCGAGGATCTGCTCGACCTGCTCGGCGGAGAAGCCGCGCGTGGCGAGCCGCTCGCGCGCCCGGCCCGCGAGGATCTCCTGGGCGCACGGGCAGGCGGTCATGCCCTGCGCGGCGACGCCGACCATCCGCCGCGTCCCCTCGGGCCCCGCGACGGCCGATCCGAACAGCGTGTAGATCTCCTGCGTCGGGATGCCCGAGACCGGGGCCGGCTTGTGCTCCGGGTAGCGCGCGGCGATCGTCACCTCGGCCCGCAGCGCGTCCTGGCGGACGCGCACCTCCTCGGCGATCCGGACCGCCAGCGTCTCCGCCTGGAAGGCCTCTTCGCCGAGGATGACCTCGCCCACGACGTCGTTGACCGTCTCCTCGAAGCGCGACATGTGCGCGCCCTTCTGCTGAGGTCCGAGGTCCACGTAGCACTCGAGCTTGGCCGAGAAGAGTTGCTGCTGGACGCGGATCACCTTCTCTACGCCTGTGACACCTACTCGGGACAGCGAGATGCGAACCGTGGGCCGGCTAGCCTGGACGTCCGGGGTGGCGAGGAGCTCCATGCGCTCAACGGTAGCGGGAACCTGTGCTATCACTTGGTGACAGGCGGGGGACCAGGGATCAAGCCGCTGTCGCCGACGGTCGATATGACAGCGACGAGGTCGCATAGCCCGAGGGGGGCGTAGGTTGACGGAGAAGGCAGACGTTCTGCTCGCTGACGAAGCTCCCATCCACGAGCTCGACGAGCTTCGCCCGCTCATAGCCAGCGGCCTCGACCGCGGCTTCATCGCGATCGAGGAGATCACCGCCTCCCTGGAGGAGGTCGAGGTCACCAAGGAGCAGCTCTCCGAGCTGCACGCGCACCTCGTGGAGCAGGGGATCGACATCGTCGGCGCGGACGGCAAGCCGGTGGCCGTGGCCACCGAGTCCAAGCGCAAGGACGACGACGACGAGGGCGGCGCGGCGAAGAAGCCCGAGATCGACCTCACGGTCGAGCCGTCGCTCGACTCGCTGCGGCTCTACCTGCGCTCGATCGGCCGGGTGCCGCTGCTGACCGCCACCGAGGAGGTCGCCCTCGCCAAGCGCATCGAGCGGGGCGACATGGCGGCCAAGCAGCAGATGGTCGAGGCCAACCTGCGCCTCGTCGTCTCGATCGCGAAGGGCTACCTCGGCCGCGGGCTGACGTTCCTGGACCTCATCCAGGAGGGCTCGCTGGGCCTCATCCGCGCCGTCGAGAAGTTCGACTACCGCCGCGGCTACAAGTTCTCGACGTACGCCACGTGGTGGATCCGGCAGGCGGTCACGCGCGCCATCGCCGACAAGGGGCGCACGATCCGCATCCCGGTCCACATGGTCGAGAAGCTCAACAAGGTCGTGCACGTCGAGCGCCAGCTCGTCCAGGCGCTCGGCCGCGAGCCGACCCCGGAGGAGATCGCCGGCGAGCTCGAGTGCTCCCAGCGCGAGGTGCGCGACATCCTGCGCATGTCCCAGCAGCCGATCTCGCTCGAGAAGCCGATCGGCGAGGAGGACGAGTCCGAGCTCGGCGACTTCGTCGAGGACCAGTCCGCAGAGTCGCCGTTCGAGCTGGCCTCGGAGAACCTGCGGCGCGAGAACGTCCGCCGGGCGCTGGCGGCGCTGCCGCAGCGCGAGCGCGAGGTGATCGAGATGCGCTTCGGGCTCACGGGCGAGCGCCCGCGAACGCTGGAGGAGGTCGGGCGGGCGTTCAACGTCACGCGCGAGCGGATCCGCCAGATCGAGAACCACACGCTGAAGAAGCTCGAGTCGCTGCCCGAGGCGCAGCGGCTCCGCGACGCCGGCTAGCGAGGGGCGAGCGCTGTGCGACGGTCGCCGAGGTAGGCGGTCGCCTCGTCGGGCGTGAGCGGTCGCGCGAGGTGATCGCCCTGCGCGCGGTCGCACCCGAGCTCTCTGAGCGCCTCCATCTCCTCGACCGTCTCGACGCCCTCGGCGATCACGGTCAGGCCGGCACCGCGCGCCATGTGCAGCACACCGCTGACGATGCCTCGGTTGGCGGCGTCGGTCGCGACGTCGGCGACGAACGAGCGGTCGATCTTCAGAGAGCTCACCGGCAGCGTTCGCAGCGAGGACAAGGAGGAGAAGCCCGTGCCGAAGTCGTCGAGCGCGACGCGCACGCCGATCAGCTCGAGCGCGAGCAGCGCGCCGACGGGCGGGGTGCGCGGATCGAGCATGGCGTGCTCGGTCAGCTCGAGCATCAGCGCGTCGGGCGGCAGCCGATGGGCGGCGAGGCGCCCGACGACGCCCTCGACGAACTCGCGGACCTGCAGCTGACGGGGAGACACGTCGACCGAGACCCACAGGCGCTCGTGGCCGGCGCGGCGCCAGGCGGCGACCTGCCCCAGGGCCAGGTCGAGGACGCGCTCGCCGAGCGGGACCATGAGCCCGCTGTCCTCCGCGAGCTCGACGAACCGGTCGGCGCCCAGCAGCCCCTGCGTCGGGTGCTGCCAGCGCGCCAGCGCCTCGAGCCCGACGCAGCGCCCGTCGCGAAGGTCCACGATAGGCTGGAAGTGCGCGATCAGCCCGCCGGAGTCGAGCGCGTCGCGCAGCTCGCGCTCCATCCTCAGGGTCCGCCGGGTCCGGTGGCGCAGGCGGTCGTCGAAGAGCTCGACCGTGGTGGAGCCGGCCTGCTTGCCGCGGTACATCGCGGTGTCGGCGTTGGAGAGCAGGTCGTCGGCGGTGTCGGTGCCGTCGGACAGCGCGACGCCCGTGCTGGCCTGGACGCGCAGCGGGCGTCCGGCGACCATGAACGGCTCGCTCCAAGCCCGGGTGACGCGATCGGCGATCTCGAGCGCGTGCTCCGGGC